>JBCBLJ010000910.1:0-3177 GCA_038520195.1 Planctomycetota bacterium | reverse complement strand
GTCACGGGCGTGCATGGTCGCGAAAATCAAATGCCCCGTTTCAGCCGCCGTGAGCGCAATCCGCGCGGTGTCGCGATCTCGGATTTCACCGACGAGGATCACATCCGGGTCTTGCCGAAGACCGTACTTTAATCCGTCTGCAAAGCTCGCCACGTCGCGACCGACTTCCCGTTGAGTGACCAGTGATCCACCTCGAGCGCGAAAGACGTACTCGATGGGATCTTCGATGGTGATGATTCGTCGAGCGTCTCCCTGCAGGATCTGGTCCACCATCATCGCCATGGAAGTCGACTTGCCCGAGCCGGTGACGCCGGAGAAGAGTATCAACCCGTTCCGCAATCCCGTGATCCGTTCGGCGAGGTCTTGCGGAAAACCGGCCCACTCCAGATCGGGGATGTCGCTCGGGATCGCGCGAAAGCAAGCGCCCATGTGGTCGCCGGCGTAAAAGTAGTTCGCGCGGAATCGACGATCCTCGCCTCCGGGTGCGTCGACGACGGCCGCGAAGTCGAGGTTGCGTTGCTCTTGAAACCGAT
The DNA here is from genome assembly GCA_038520195.1 of Planctomycetota bacterium. Taxonomy (GTDB): domain Bacteria; phylum Planctomycetota; class Planctomycetia; order Pirellulales; family Pirellulaceae; genus Stieleria. The sequence goes on along the minus strand of JBCBLJ010000910.1, from coordinate 2,644 downwards.
CGAACAGTCCCGGCGGGCAGACCGATTGCAGTAACGCAGAAAGCTGCCCGGGCAAAACCGGTTCGTCCGACAGCGGTGTCATCTCACCATTGAGACGCAGGGTCGGTGGGGCGCCCGCCGCCAGGTGCAGGTCGGAAGCCCCCATGTCCGCCGCACGCACGAGCCATTCACTCAGATTGGGAGTCAATTGTGGGGAGCTGGAGTTCATCGAATCTCGACGGATGAGTGTATGAGGTTGATCGTCAGTTGGTTCACGAAAGGTACTGAACCGCTACATTGTCTCTAACCGAACGATCGCAAAAGGGTAGCGGCATGCATCTCGAAGACTCTCAACGACTTCGCTACGCCATCATGGGTGAGCAAGACGTGGACCTGATGTACGAACTGGATCAAGACCCAGAGGTGATGCGATACCTGACCGATGGCAAGCCGACCACTCGCGAGGAAATCATCAGCAAAGGATTGCCACGCATGAAAGCGTACACCACTCCAGAAAAGGGTTGGGGAGTTTGGAAGGTCTTGCTCAAAGAGCTTGACGATCAGTTTATCGGCTGGGTTTTGATCCGTCCGATGAACTTTTTTACCGCCGACCGTGACGACGAACATCTCGAGATTGGGTGGCGGTTCATGCGTCGATATTGGGGCAATGGTTACGCAACAGAAGCGGCTCGCGCGATTAGCGACCAGGTGTTGGCAAAGGGTCTCTATCTTGGCGTCAATGCGATCGCCGATGAAGACAACACGGCGTCGGTCAATGTGATGAAGCGGCTTGGGATGAGTTACATCAAAACGGACGCGAGTCTCGATCCAGACGGCAATCGAGTTTGCGTCCTTTACGGAAAGACAGTTGAGGTCGCCGAGTCGGGCCACGGCCTTGGCTAAATGCCTCGGACGTTCGTGGCTCGTCAAATCGACTCGCTAAGCACCCGACGTGGCCTCTTCGGAAGCGTTTGCCTGCGATTCATCGCGGGCGAGGCGTGGCTGCAGAATCACTGCGGCGACGATCGCCGCGGTCCCGGTGTAAAAGCCCCAACCGACATTCGCATGGTCGTGGTAAAAGATCGCGCCGATCACGATACCGTAGATCGGTTCGAGATTGTTGGCAAAGTTAATCGTGTACACCGAGAGCCTTTCGAGCAGCGAAACGTACAGTCGATACGCGAAGACCGTGCAAACGACGACCAAAAAGGTGAGCCATCCCCACTCTTCCAACGTGAGCCACCATCGATCGGAAGACAAGTCCGTTGCGAACAGTGGTGCGACCAGGATCGCTGAACCACAGAACGCGGCCGACCCGGCCATCTCGTACATCACGATCACGTCGTCGTCGGCGCGATGGGAAAGCTGACCGTTGATGATTGAGAAGACCGTCGCGGCAATGGCCGCCATCAATGCCACGAAGATCCCCGTGTGGAATTGGCTTTCCGTCTGGTAGATCAAGTAGACGCCGCCGATCACCACCGCACCCAACGCAAACTGAACCCACTTGAAGCGACGCTTGCGAATCATGAGTGGTTCCAACAGCGCCGTCCAGAACGAGACCGTCGCCATGCCGACCATGCAGATCGAGACATTGGCGATCTTGACCGCCAGGAAGAAAAGCACCCAATGAAGCCCGAGCAAGGCACCGTTTGCCGCTAACGCCAGCGCGAGTTTCGGCGAGATTCGAGCCCGTGAGTCGAGTAACACCGACAGCAACCCCGCCGCCAAAAAGCTACGAATCAGCACCAACTGAGTCGCGCTCAGGTCGATTTCCTTCCCGATCGCGGCGGTCAATCCCCATAGGAAAATGACCAAGTGCAGTTTCAAAAAGTCGCTACGCTGAGACATCACCGGGACATCAGTTGGTGTGTGTCACCCACCGCGACGTGACGACGAGTTGGCCGTTTCCGATCGGCAGCGTGACGGACTCAAGATCCGATTCGCTGTCGATTCGCTCACGCAGCTGAATCAACTCTTCGGGATGGGACACCGCGTTGTCGATGACCATGACCCCAAAGTCGAGGACTCGGAGCAAGTCGTCGCTCCAATCCTGATAACGACCGCGGTCCGAATCTAAGAAGACGAAATCAAAATGGTTGTCTTCGCAGCTGGCGAGATAGTCTCCCGCATCACGCATTTGAACCGTGATCGTCTTTTCGAAGCCCGATTCGGCGAAATGGGAGACCGCCATGCGAACTTTGGCAGGATTGAATTCAACGGTGTCGATCGAGGCGCGGACCGTTTTCGCGGCACGCGCGAGCCAAAGAGTCGAATATCCGTTGGAAGTGCCGATCTCCAGGATGCGATTGGGACGGTAGCCGTCGACCAGCATCGCCAGAAAACGTCCGGTCTCTGGCGTGATGTTGAGCATCATCTCGCGGTGGTGCGACGCTTGCCGGTCGTTCTCGGCACCCTTCTCGTAAAGCGTGTCGAGCCACGTGTCGAGTTCTTGCGGGGTCTTCACCGGGGCTTCCAACAATTGCGTGTTTTTCGCAAATCATAGCCCTTCTCGCCCGATCAGCGACCCTAGGCAAACACGCGCCTCGCGGCGTTCGGACAACGTCTCTCCTGAATCACTGTCGCTTAGCTAGTGCCGCGGGAATTAAATAACGCTGCTTGGAAAAACGGTAACCCGACGCGTGAGCGAGGGATTCCAGCCTTT
>JBCBLJ010000702.1:0-4433 GCA_038520195.1 Planctomycetota bacterium | reverse complement strand
AGCACACGCACGGGATGGTGCCGCTGGCGATGGCGGGAAGCGGTATCGAAGCCGACTACCAAAACACGTATGACGAGATCGCCGCCGAAGCTTCGGGTACAAGGTTCGACAAAGGCTGGGACCTGATGGATTCGTTCGTTCAGAAAGCCGCCAGCCCAACGAGCTAAAGATCGATCGGGCGATCAAGTTGAACTCCTCGGTCGCCCCGTTTGATTCTCCTCCCACGAGGACGCCGCGGTCGTGCCGGCGCTGATGCGAGAAGAGTTCGGTCCAGAGCGTTCCGTTCAGATGCAAACTCCTTTACCTCACACAAGCAGACCGGATTCAGCCGATGAGCCGGTTTGATCCGCGAGTGTTCGCGGAAAACTTGCCATCCATCCCATCGATTCCGTCTGACGCTTCTACCTGCCACACCCATGTCCCTCATCGTCCAAAAGTTTGGCGGCACCAGCGTCGCCGACGTCGAGAAGATTCGCGCCGCGGCGCGAAAGGCCATCCGCGCACAACGTCAAGGCCACCGCGTCGTGATGGTCGTCAGCGCGATGGGAAAGAACACCGACCGCTTGCTCGAGCTTGCCGCGGAAGTTGGCCCCAATCCGCCCGCGCGGGAAATGGACATGTTGCTCAGCACCGGTGAGCAAGTCAGTGTCGCATTGGTCGCGATGGCGATACATGAACTCGGCAGCGAAGCAGTCAGCTTGACCGGTGGGCAAATCGGAATGCAAACCGATAGCAGTTTCAGCAAGGCTCGCATCCGCTCAATTTCGACCGAACGAATCGAACGCTTGCTCGATGACGGCAAAATCGTTGTCGCGGCGGGCTTTCAAGGGATCGACGAAGAACGCAATATCACCACCCTCGGCCGCGGCGGAAGCGACACGACGGCGGTCGCGTTGGCCGCGGTCCTCAAAGCCGACGCTTGCGAAATCTACACCGATGTTGATGGCGTCTACACGACCGACCCACGACTGCTTCCCGAGGCCCGGCGCGTGGATGTCATCAGTTACGACGAGATGCTCGAATTGGCGAGCCTCGGCGCAAGCGTGATGCACAACCGAAGCATCGAATTCGCGAAGAAGTTTGACGTACCGATCCACGTCCGCAGCAGCTTCTCGGACACCGAAGGCACGATGATCGTCACCGAACAGGAATCGGCTTCTGCCCCGGTCAGCGGCGCGGCGATGACGCCCGACGAGGCACGAGTCACGGTTCTGGGTGTCCCTGACGTGCCCGGCAAGAGCTTGCAGATCTTTTCGGCGATCGCGGATCAGAAGATCGCGGTCGACATGGTCGTGCAAAATGTCGGAGCCGGAGGCAAGGCAGATATCTCATTCACCGTTCAGAAGGTCGATCTCGAGACCACGCTTTCGGCACTCGACGAAGTCTTCGACGACATCGGTGCTGAACGGATTACACATGACGATGACGTGAGCAAAGTCTCGGTGGTCGGTGCGAACATGGTGACCCAGGCGGGCGTCGCCAGCAAAATGTTTCGCGCACTTGGCGAAGCGGGCGTCAACATTCACATGATCACGACCAGCGAAATCAAAATCAGCGCGTTGGTACCGCGTTCACAAGCCAGCGAAGCGTTGCGCACCGTGCACCAGGCATTCTTGCTTCACGAAAAACCCACCGATGCGAAGTCCTGGAGTCAGATCAAAGCGGATCGCGAAGGCGTCGAAGTCGCCGCGTTGATCAGCCGCTTGCGTGACGATGCCTTGGAAGCGCTAACGCTCACCGGCATTTCGGTTTTGGAAAAACAAGCTCGGGTCACTCTGTTTGGCGTGCCCGATCAACCCGGGATTGCCGCCGACATGTTCGAACAGATTGGCGCGGCTGGAATCCCCGTTGACATGATCGTCCAAGGTTTTGACGGCGAAGACGGCTCGACGAGCGTCAGCTTTACCATCGACGAATCCGCGCTGCAGCAGAGTATCGAAGTCGCCCGCAAGATCGCATCCGATCATGGGATGCGAGACGTGCAGGGCGGCGGCGAAATCGTCAAAGTCACCGTTAGCGGGATCGGGCTCCGCAGTCACACTCACGTCGCCACACTTCTTTTTGAAACACTCTCCGCTGCCAAGATCAACGTGCAAATGATCGGCACCAGTGAACTGCAAGTTAACGCGGTCATCACCGCCGACGCGGCCGGAGAAGCGAAGTCCGGCCTGGAGAGAGTCTTCGCTAAGTCACTCAACATGGGAGGTGAGTGACGGTCGCGCTTCGGATGAATCGTGGCTCGCCCTGATTTACTCATGGCCCCCGAACTGTCGCGTAACCTTCGTCGGGGAACTGTCGCGCAACCTTCGTCGGGGAGAGGCGACGGGACTCCTCAACCAGTCGGCAAGCGTGCAAGATGACATCCACCGTAATACTGGCTGCCGTGCACGCTGGGCTCTGTCCCACAAATGGCGAGAACCCAAAAAGGGGTCGGACCCCAATAGTGCAAAGCACCCGTAGGGCCGTTCCGGCTATTGGGGTCCGCCCACTTTTTCAACACAAATTCGATTTACGCGACAGTGCCTAGTCGAGTCTACGCCGCGAGCCTTTGCGACAGCGCCTTGGGCAAATCCTCTTTGGTTTTCCCCTACCCACTCCCACTTGCCGCCTCGGCAATCATGATGACGGTATCCGCGAAGCGCAATCCCCTCCACTCACGCAATTCCAAGCCATCACACCATGAAACGACTGCTTTGCCTGACCGTCATTGCCTTGGCTTTCGTGCCGAATCTGGTCGCCGAAGACGACGCTGCCAGCGCCGAGTGGTTTCGGCACGCCGCGATTTCGCCCGATGGCGGAACGATCGTATTCAGCGGCAAAGGGGACCTCTATGCGGTCTCCGTCGAGGGTGGCCTGGCACGCGCGTTGACGACCAACCCAGCTTGGGACGGTCACCCAGTGTGGTCACACGACGGCAAACACCTTGCGTTCGCATCGGATCGACACGGCAACCTGGATGTCTTCGTGATGCCTGCGGCTGGCGGAGCGGCGACCCGACTGACGCATCACAGCGCCAACGATGTTCCCAGCGACTTTTCACCGGACAATGACGCGGTCCTTTTTTCGTCGGCGCGGACGGACGCAAAAGACTCCAGTCATTTCCCCACATCCCGAATTCCCGAACTCTACCGAATCAAGACGTCCGGTGGCACACCCTCGATGGTTTCGACGATCGCGTCCTCCGAAGCTCGATTCGACGACACGGGCAACAAAGTCTTTTATCGCGACGAAAAGGCGTACGAGATCGAGTTTCGAAAGCACGATGTCTCCGCTTTCGCACGCGACATTTGGGTTCACGATCTGGAGTCCGGTGAACACCAACAACTCACCGAATTTGCGGGCGGGGACCACAACCCGGTTTGGTCCAAAGGTAAAGTCTTTTATCTCTCCGAAGACAAAAGCAACAACTTCAACGTTTGGCAAATGTCCGACGACGGCGACGCCAAGAAACAGCTCTCAACCTTCGAGACCCACCCCGTGCGTCATCTGTCGGTGTCCGACAGCGGGCTTCTTTGCTACACGCAACACGGTGCCATCTATGTCCAAACGGTCGGCGGCGAACCCAAACACGTGGCGATTCAATTCCAGTCCGACGCCCAATCCAATCCGTACGAAACGAAATCGCTGAGCGACATTTCGGAATTCGCGGTGTCGCCGAACGGCAAAGAGATTGCGATCGTTTCGCGCGGCGAAGTCTTCGTCACCAGCCGCGACTTCCGCACCACCGTTCGCATCACGAACACGCCCCAACAGGAACGCAGTGTTTCCTTCCACAAAGACGGCCGAACACTGCTCTACGCCGGCGAACGGGGTGGAAAATGGAAACTCTATGAGGCGACCCTCGCCGACGAGCGCGAAAAGTACTTCTTCTCATCAACCAAGATCGAAGAGAAAGAAATCTATGCTGCTGAATCGGAGAGCTTTCAGCCCCAGTACTCTCCCGACGGAGAGAAGATCGCATTCCTCGCCGGTCGAGACGAAATCCAAGTCCTCCATCGAAAGACGGGTGACACGAACGTCGCACTCGGCAAAGAGCACAACTATTCGTACTCCGACGGTGACATCGTCTTTGATTGGTCACCCGACAGCAAATGGTTGATCGCGGATTACGCCCCGCGCGGCCGCCTGTTCATTCCCAACATCGGAATCTTTCCAGCCGATGGCTCGGCCCAGCCCATCGACATCAGCCACTCCGGTTACACCGACGTGTCGCCGGTCTGGTGCCGCGGAAGCAACACCGTCATCTGGGCCAGCGCTCGCTATGGGCAACGAGACCATGGCAGTTGGGGACGCGAATTCGATATCATGGCGACCTTCCTCGACCAAGATGCCTTCGACAAATTCGCGTCCCCAACTGCCATGGTCTCGTTGCCCATAGCGAGCGCTGGCCCAGATGACGGTGTTGCTTCCGCGGCACCAGACCGGCGACACGT
>JBCBLJ010000715.1:0-4372 GCA_038520195.1 Planctomycetota bacterium | reverse complement strand
GTTCGACGCGGTCTCCGATACCATCGTCGATGCCGCGGGAACACCCATTGATGGAGATGCCGACGGTGTCCCTGGAGGAGCGTTTGATTTCTGGTTCAAGGCCCATGACGAAGACAACACCTTGTACGTCGATGCCGCTGCCCCACTCGGTGGTTCGGGGCGCGCCGATTCGCCGATCCGTGGCATCGACGACGCCTTGGCGATCGTTCAACCGGGTCAGACGATTCGCATCGTCGGCAACAAAGGCGGCGACGGAGACATCGGTGCTCCGGTCAACAACTTTGCCGGCAACGACGACAACCATGCCTACGAAATCGGCCGCATCGCTTCGCTGAATCAAACACTCGAGGACGGTCGCGACTTGGTCGTGCCCGCGGGCGTCAACGTGGTGATCGATGCGGGCGTCGTCATTAAATCACTGTCCTCTCGCATCGCCGTTGGAAGCAACGAAGGCGGCGTCGATGCGTCCGAAGGTACCTTGCAGGTGTTGGGCGTGCCGCACTTGCCCGTATTCTTCACCAGTTTCAACGACCCCGGCGCTGGGCTCGAACAAAGCACGACGGGCGTCCCCGCGGCTCCCGGAGACTGGGGCGGTTTGGATATCCGCAGTGCCGTGGATCGCGCCGATGGTCGCGCGTTTTCTGAACGGGAAGGCATTTTCATCAACGCGGTTATGAATGCCGACCTTCGCTTCGGCGGCGGTGCGGTGAACATCAATGGATCGCTTGAAACCATCGCGCCAATTCACCTGGACACGGCGCGGCCGACGATTATCGGCAACACCATTACCGAAGCCGAGTCGGCGGCCATCTCGGCCGACTTGGCAAGTTTTGAGGAAACGCGATTCACGTCGTCCCTGTACCAGCGCGGCAACGAGTTCACTACGGACTACGTACGCGTCGGACCGACGATCTATGGCAACACCGTCAACGACAACGTGATCAACGGATTGCTCGTACGCGTCGACACGATCGCCGGTGCGGCAAAGGAATCCTTGCTCGTGTCGGCTCGTTTCGATGACACCGAATTGGTTCATGTCATCGGTGACGACATTTTCATCAACGGTAATCCGAGCGGAAGCCGCGTCCAATCGCAGGCCACCGAACCGTTGCTGACACTGTTGAGCGTGGCGCCGACACCCGCCGGCGAAGCAGGCTTACCCGCGGGAGACTATGAATACGGGGTCAGCTTCATCGACCTGCACGGTACCGAAACCCACGTTTCGGACCCCAGCCGCACGGTGACGGTCCTCGATGGCGATTCGGTGCTCTTGGAAGACCTCCCGACGGCACCCGAAGAGTTCGTTGCGCGCCGCTTGTATCGACGCGCCGTCGGCGATCCGACGTTCCTGCTGGTCGCCGAACTAGATCGAATCTCGCCAGACTTCGTTGATTCCGCTGCGGCGGGAACCATCGAAGCACTCACGCCCGCGACGAGTTTTGTCTTTAACAAGCCCGATGCGCGGCTGGTCATCGATCCGGGCTTGGTACTCAAGATGGACGGCTTGAGGATCGAGACCGGGATGGGTGGTGATCTGATCGCTGAAGGCACGCTAGGGCGACCGGTGGTCTTTACCAGTCGAAACGACGATCGCTACGGCGCTGGAGGCACGTTTGACACCAATGCCGACGGAGACAGCACGGGCCAGACCCAAGACTGGGCCGGAATCTTCGCCACACCAACATCCCGCCTCAGTCTCGACTACGCGGTCATCGCTTTTGCCGGCGGTCGGTCGTCGATCGATGGAACCAGTAGCGGATTCAACGCGGTTCAGATTCTGCAAGCGGACGCACGGATCGCCAACACCGTGTTTGAAGACAGCGGCCCGGGAGTGGAGGGCATCGATCCGACTCGCGCGGGCCGTGGGCCCAACGAACCAGCGGTAATCTATTCCAACGGCAGTGAAGCGATCATCGTCGACAATACTTTCCTCCGCACCGTTGGCATTGATACCCCGGCGATCAGCGTCAACGTCAGTGATCTCAATGGAAAAATCGTCGAGGACACCGGGCGGCAAACCGGCCTCGTCCAGCGACGTTCGACCGAGGGCGGCAACCAAGGAGCGTTCATTCGCGGCAACGCGATTGAGGCAACCGGTTTCTCGGGACTACAAATTCGCGGCGGTGTCCTCACCACCGAAGGCGTGTGGGACGACACGGATATTGTTCATGTCATCGCCGATGACGTTGTTGACGGCAACCGTCACAACTTCGGCGGTCTGCGGCTGCAAAGTCGCGTCGACGAGAGCTTGGTCGTCAAATTCGTCGGCGTCGATACACGACTGACCGCGACCGGTGGTACCACCGACATCATCGATCGAATCGGTGGCACGCTCCATGTGATCGGCCAGCCCGACTACCCCGTCATTCTGACTTCGATCGACGATGACACCGTCGGTGCCGGCTTCGATCCGTTCGGCATCGCGCTCACCGATACCGATGGGAACGGTCCTTCGACACCCACCCCGGGGGCTTGGGGCGGCATTCAGTTGCTTGAACTCAGCAACGATCGCAATGTCGAAACGATCACCGAACGCGAGTCACTGGTCGCGCTCGGAAACGACCTCAACGCAACACCCGAGACGGCCTACGCAATCGGCCTGCTCGCGCCCAATGAGAAGTCGGGCGATGAAACGCTTCGACTGGGCTACAACATTCACGGTGCGATCTCGACGTCGACCGACGTCGATATCTATTCGTTCCGCGGCATCGCCGGTTCGGAAGTCTGGTTCGACATCGACCGCACCGCGTTTTCGCTCGACTCCGTCATCGAGCTGATCGGCGCGGACGGGACCGTCTTCGCGTCCAGCGACAACAGTATCGACGATTCCGGATTGACGGGAATCGGATTGTCGATGCAACAAGATGTCTTCGCGCCGCTGAACTCAAACGGCACGTATCAGGATCTCTACTCACTCAACCCACTCGACGCGGGCATGCGCCTGACGCTGCCGGGCACCACTGGGAACGAACGCGAGTACTTTGTCCGAGTCTCGGGCAATCAGAACAGTTCCGGCATCTACCAACTGCAGATCCGTTTGCGCGAGCAAGATGAGTTTGCCGGGTCGACGGTCCGGCACAGCGAGATTCGCTTTGCCCAAACGGGGATCGAAACCCGTGGCCTGCCGTTCCATTCGCAACTGACCGGCGAAGCCAGTACCGATGGCGCGACGATCGATTTGGGTGACATCTCGACAACCGATCGAGGCTCGATCAGTGTCGCTGGCGTCCTCGATAACCCGGGCGATGTCAATCGATTCACGTTCTCCGTTTCAAGGCAAGGCATTGAGACCGGCGGAAACAATGGCGTTTCCGTCGGCGCCACCTTCGATGTCGATTTTGCCGACACCCTTGGTCGTCCCAACACCACTGTGCTGCTTTACAACATCACCGGCGGCAACCGAACGCTGGTTGCTGTGGGTGGTGACTCCAATGTCCTCTCCGATCAAGCGTCCCCGCTGTCGGGCAATGACTTCAGCGATCTGACACGTGGTTCATCAGGCTTCCAAGACCCGTTCCTCGGCACGATCGAATTGGATGCCGGTCAGTACGAAGTCGCCGTAATCAACAACGCCCAGATTTCTGACGAACTTCAATTCCAGTTCGGTCGCAACCCGCTGGGCAGCAACTCGCTGTCACGTATCACACCGGTCAATTCAGTCCAACGGGTCGCCAGTCAAACATTCGGGCCGTTCGCACCGGTCGATGCCTTCGCGGGCGACATCGCCGTCCCGCACTCGCTGGGCGACATCGATTTGTACGTGCTGCGCGACGACGACAACAACACCACGCAACTCCAGTCGGTCAATTCGCAAACCGGTGAGTCCAACGGTCTGTACCACACCGGCAACCAATCGTTCGGCGAGATCATTTCACGTCCCGACGGGTCGCTGTTGGCATACCCCGGACGCCAAACCGGCGGGGAAACCGATGCGAACACCGGCGCGCTGGCCTTTATCGATCCGGCGACCGGCAACTTAACCGCCGGAAACACCGGCGTGCAAACGTTTGAGCTGGGAGTCGCCAACAACGCGCCCGCCGCCGTGCAAGCGTTCAACATTCAGACCGATGACAATGACGGGCAAGGGCTGGTCGTGACCGCCATCGCGGAACTGGGAGACCCCGTCACCGGCAACTCACGGATGTTCGTTGTCGCGAGTCGCGGGAACTACGATTTCCCGGGTAGCGGGACATTCACCTCGGTCACGGTGGATAACAACGACAACATCACCGGGGCCGTCATCCGGCCGGTGACGAATTACGTCTGGGAAGTCGACCCAGACACGGGGGCTTTCCTCAACGCGCAAAACGTCGGCGGTGATCGTACCGGCAACGCGCGTGCTCAAGGCGCGGGAACCAATCGTGTCGAGATT
>JBCBLJ010000154.1:0-13107 GCA_038520195.1 Planctomycetota bacterium | reverse complement strand
TCGGCGTTCGGCTTGTAGTCAGCGAAGTAGGTGTAAGAAACACGATTTGCATTGGGTAAACCTGCGCCGAAGTAAAACCAGTCGGTGCCCTTGATCGGTGACATGACGCGTTCTTGTCGCAAACCAAACAAATCACTTCCAACCGCCACGTCGCGATACTCACCCTGGAGCATGAAATGCACGTGGCCTTCTTCGACCACCGGCAGCTTCCTTTCGGCGACGTATGCCTCGACGACCGACTGCGGGTCATCCGACTGCCCGGCACGCTTCAACATCGCCGCAAACGACGGTCCAACCCGATTTCGCCGGTCGACCACTGCTTGTTGTGTACGACCTGACTGAATGTCGATGCGAGCGATCGCCCCCAAGCTGCGAAGGTAAACGGAGTTCCCGGCCAAAGTCGGCAATGCCCACATTTGCCCGTCCTTGGCCGCGTCAAAGACTTCCAACGATGCGACCTCTTCAAACCCGTCTTCGCTCACATCACCAATGTGCAAGCCGCCGTCCAAGGTCGCGATGACCAACCGATTTCCGAGGCGGTTCACAAAGCCGTTGCCGGGTTTGCGTTGCCGGAACAAGCGTTCGCCGGTCGCAGGATCCAGTCCCACTAAGAATCGCGAAGAGTACGAACAGAGGATGCCGTTGACGACAACGGGAACACAGTAGGTGTTGCGAACCTCGCGTCCATTCCAAACCGTCTCGGTCTTGTCCCCGGTGAGGCGAACGCCGCTGGACTGATTCTCGCCGTCCATCAGAAAGATTTGATCGTTTGGCAATGGCACGGGCACGACCACCCAGGCGCCCATCGGCCCGGCACTCTCGTGTGGGCGGGTCCAGCGGATCTTGCCGTCACTCGGATTGATTCCAAACGTCTGCGTGTTCGTCGCTCCAATCAGAAGTTCTGTGTCTCGATCGCTAATCAAGACACAGGTTTGAAAGGCCGCTGCATCGGCTCCCGCCGTCCAAATCGTTTCGCCGGTCACTGCATCGAAGGCAGTGATAGCGGCTTCGGGCGAACCAGTTGGCAAAATGACTTTGCCAGAATGAAGGATCGGGGAAGCACCGAAACCGTAGAAGTTGGGAACCGACTTCAGTTCCTCTGGAAGACTTCGCGACCAAAGTGGTTTCCCATCCTTCAAGCGAAACGCCGTGAGCGTTCCGAACGGAGTGAGGTGATACGCTCGTTCGTCGTCGACGCAGGGTGTCGCGACGGGGCCATCAAACGAGCCGTTGGCGCCCTTGAAAATCTCGCCCGTCTCCGCTCGCCATAGTTCCTTGCCGTTCGACGAATCCAATGCGACGACAAATTCCTTTCCGGCCTCTGAGTCGGCCGCCGCGGTGACCAAGACGTTTCCCGATTTCACCACGCCGGAATATCCGCTACCAAGCGTTTGCTTCCATTCCTGCCGCAAGGCGAGTGGACCCGAGCCCAGCGAGGTGGAGGCATTGCTGGCCGAGCCGTCAAACATCGGTCCTCGTATCGACGGCCAGTCCTGAGCAACAACACTGGCTGACGAAAAAAGAACGAGCGAAGCGGCGAACAGATTCGATCGATTCGTACACATGAAAGGACTCATCTCGGAGAGAACTGGGACACGAAATCGCATGGGGATACCGGTGTTCTGATGCAACCTTACAGGGGCTCGCAAGAATTTTTCCAGAATCGGGGTCTTCCGCGAAGTGGACGGACGATTGGGACAACGGCACTTCGAAAGAGAAACACCGTAGAGAGCCGCTATTTTGCGTTTTCGCTGGTGTTCAGGCGTCTCGACGCCGCTACCAATCGAACCTCTGCAACCGGCCATCGCAACAAGGCGTGGAACGAGCATCTCTGTGTCAGGCACGAGGGCACTGACGTCAAGCACCCAGAAGTGGTGATGTTGCAAGCATGCGACACCAAGTGTGGCGTATCCAGCTGACCAGTACGCCCCGGTCCGAGACGCAACGCGAGTTATTTCTCGGGCGTTTCCAGCTTGAAAAGCTGAGCGACATCGGCCTTGCTGCCCCATCGATCACTTGCCAGGAAAATCGCAGGCGAATTGCTAAACTCGTGCGACCGAGGATCGGATCTTCATCGTTGTTCGCAATCGAGTAGAAGCCGGGGCCAGAGAAGAGCATGCAATCGAGGAGTTCCAAGCGGGGCGCCAAACGGACCACGACATCACGTGCCGCGAGTAAAAGCACGGATAGGTTTGCGTTCCTCCCGGAAGCGGGCATCGACTTTTCAAACGCGCGAGTCGAGACCGTGTTTTACAACTCGAATTGGATCGAGCTGCAAGTATCCAATGCGATCCAGCCCGTGACGAAAGCAGAACTCAAGATTCGTTTTGACTCGATTCAGGACTTCCCCAAAGTCAGCTTTGAACTCGGCGACATTCTGGCGAAAACGTTCCAGCGGAAGCAATTCGCACCCAAAGCACCCTTCAACTGTTTGAAAGCGGAACGATCGGCGAGGTCCGCATTTCCGTGGCAGATTTCGATCGCATTGGCTCCCTTGCGTAAGCCCTATTCATTCCGATGCAAACGCATCTTCGTGACGACGAAGCGTGGAAAGCATTTGGCTGGGGATTGCGAGTTGCCAAAGCACGAGTGGAAAGCGAAAGACTACAAAGAACTCGCAAGAGCAGCGGCAGATCGAATTTTGTTGGACTCCTACGACGAGCTACTTTGTCTGATGGACGATACGCTTCGAAAGAAGAAGTCACCCGAGAAGTTGAGTGCGGAATTCGCTCGCTGGAAAAAGGCACCGAAATCAGCGTCAGCTCGTGGTGGGACGGAGAAACGCACCGATAAAGCTGCCTATGGGATTCGGATCACCCACACCGACGAGGATGGTCTTCCGATTCCGGATCAAGCGAGACAAGGCGATGATTAAGCTCGCGACTGAAGGCGGTGCAGTGTCTTCGAAAACGTTCAAGTATTCAGGTCAGGAACTGCGACTCCCATTTCCCGCGCGAGTCACTGATCTCGCGCGGTTGCGGTGAGGGACGACTCACGCGACTCCGATCCCGATGTTGGCCTCTGTGGTAAGAGTAATGGTGCTACTGCCACGTTCGTCGATGAGTTGCTCAACAAGCCTCGCTTTGATTCGGTCTTTTGACTTAGGACCGAGCGACTCATAGATGGATTCAAAGAAGGGCACATCAAAAACATTGTCCGCGAGCGATTGTGCGGACTCAACACGCCATTCGTGGCTGACCCGCAAAACGGAAACGTCCGTGAATCCAGCTTCGGTCAGTTCCCTTGCCATGCCATGTGAGCTCTGCATTGCAATCCAGCCTTCCGTCTGCTCGAAACCTCCAAAGCCGTCGTAGAGCGAGTCGATTGCGCGCCGCCAAAGCGAAAAATGCTCAAGATGTTCGGGATGACGCCAGACTGCAATCGCCAACTTTGCGCCGGGGCGAAGTACGCGGCGGATTTCTTGAAGAGAGCCGCGGAAATCGGGAAAAAGAAACACCCCGAATACGGAACAGGCTGCATCGAACGAAGCAGCCGGAAATCTCAGTGACTCTCCATCCATCACCTTCGCCGTAACGCGATCTTCATTACTGGACGTTGCGCGTTCGCAAAGATGAGACACCATCGCTTCGGAGGAGTCGATTGCCGTCACCGAGGCGCCTCGCCGCGCGGCCTCCAGTGCAACGGCTCCAGTTCCAGCTGCGACTTCGAGCAGGGCCTTGTGAGACATGTCTCCGAGAGCGTTCAGCGTATCCATTCCGTACGGACGAGAGAGTGGCTCAAACACCCTGGCGTACTTCATCACAACGGCGTTCCATTTGCTGGAATCTTGCAGTGAGGATTCGAGGGACACTTGGGTTTCCTTCAATTCGCTTCGCGAGGAGATTCGATCGGGCTGTTGCTCAAACGACAATTGGCTTGCCAAGGCTTTTTCGTACGACAATCCACTGGCCGGCATGCCAAAGCCAATGTGTGCAGGCCACGAATCCGATCGCGACACCAACCGTGTTGACCCACGGACGAATCGCCTCCGGCGCATCGGCCGCAAGTTCCTCTTCACTCAATTCCTCGACGAGGCGAAGTGTTGCGTTTCGCTGTTGCTTTATCAACGAAAGGTACTCACTCTTGGTGTGGAAATCGGCTGGGTTATCGCTTTGCGATGTCCCCTTCGTGTACCTCTCCCCAAAACCTCCAGGAAGCGGCGGCATTGCGTCCGGGCGAATCTGCCCAAGGATATAGTTCTGAAGGCTGATGAGATGGCCAAGTTGCCAGGCGAGATGATTGGCATCCTCCATCGGACGAACCATCATCTCGTCGTCCGAAAAGTCTTCCAGGTATTGATCAATCAGGTCGTTTGGATTCTGAAACGACGCTATGAGATGCTTTCGAAGCGACATCTGGTTGTCTCCCCGCATGTGTCCGGAGTTACTGAGGAATCGGTTCACTCTCGAGTCGGCAAGAGTCGATCCCTAGAGAGGTTGTTCTTGCCGATTGCATTTTGGCCTATTCGGTCCAGAAAGGCAACATCGGATTTGGTAGAATGAGCAAGTCAAGGGTGTCGATGCCAGGAGCAGATGGCGGAATCGACTTGTGGGTCCAGTTAGTCGAATGTGAATTGATGAACGAAAATCAAACCAAGAGTGTCGGTCGTCCCCGAGCGTTTGATGAACGTGAGGTTTTGCAGTTGGCAATGCAATCGTTCTGGCGGCGCGGGTACGAAGCAACCACGCTAGACCATTTGCTCGAGGACACTCAGCTGAGTAAGTCGAGCTTGTACAACGCTTTTGGGGACAAAAAACAACTCTTTACCAAGGCTCTCGAGCTTTACATTGCGCAAGACAAGTTTCTCGAGAGGCTGGGCGCTGAGGAGACGGGCGCAGAATTTCTTGTCAACATCCTTCGGTCGTACGCCACCCCACCGGGAAAGAGGTCCAAGGGTTGCATGATGATGAAAACGATCCTGGAAAACGCGGCCACCTCCGGTCGCCCAAAGAACTTGCCGTTCGTCACTGCCTATTTGACCAAAGTCTGGGGGGCATTCGCGGCCGCAGTTCGCTTGGTCAAACCTAGGAGGAAGGCATCTCTGGAGCCCGAGGAGAAAGCAGCGATCATCCTTGCAGCAAACTTTGGCGTCGCAGTTATTGGGCGAAATGGGAGTAACCCGGAGTTGCTCGAATCGATTTCCAAAGCACTTGAGAAGCTCGCGCAGACCCGATAGCAGTTCACCAGGCGAGCCCTTGGTCTGGGCGATTGGCGATCTCACTGCTTGCCCATCAACTCTCGCATGACAACCCACTGGCCCACGTGGACCAGCCAGTGAACTCCGATGAAACCCAGGGCCGCGCCAATGTTTGATGGACTTCCCATCACTCCGCTGGGCGGATCGGCACGCAGCTGATCCTCACCGATGGCGTTGAGAAGTTTCAGTGTCGCTTCGCGCTGGCGTCCCAGTTCGGCGACGTAATCAGCTTTTTCGAAAGAAGGATCCGTTCCGGCAGTGTTCTCACCGGTGACATGTGCCCCAGCAAGCCCCGCTGGGAGTTCAGGCATGAATCCGGGGTGGATAGCCTCGCATTGCAGGTGCTCCATCGTGATGCAGTGTCCAAGGTGCCATGCGAAATGTCCCCTCGTACCCTTGGGCACGAGATGCATCTCAGCGTCGAAGATATCAGCGAGGTTCCGATGAACCAGGGAATAGCTGACTGCCAGTAATTCCGACACGCACGAACCAGTCATGTTCATACCTCACTTTCCCACAAAACGTGAACCAGAATAGAGTTCGGGACGATACAGTCCAGAAATAGAGAGGTGAAGTGATTTTTACATCGAAAGCACTTTTTTGGGAACTGTTCTGGACTATGTAGTCCAGAACAGTTAGGATTCGTCTGTCGAGTCAGCGTACTGCTGGCAATACTCCGATTCAGCAAGGAGGCTGAAGTGAATTTACGAACAACCGCCATCGTGTTGTGCCTTTGTTTCACTGGGTGTGTGGTGCCTGGCATGCCGTCCATGATGTCGCCACTGGAGTCGAGGCAAGCGACGCTTGCTGCACGCATTGAGTCGAATGAGGAAAAACGAATGCCAATCGGAACCACCGCCGAATTCAGTCGCACCATCTACATTGACGCAGCTCCGCAACAGGTTTGGTCGATTACGGGCGAAGACTTCGCGAATATTGACAAGTGGATTTCGGGAGTGAACGCCTCTATCGGCAGTGGTCAGGGAGTGAACGGATCGCTTTGCACCGAGCGGACTTGTGTCCCGAGCTATCGCGGCTTCAAGGACACCACGGAGCGTCTTGTCGAGTTCGACCCGGCAGCACGTAGGTTGAAGTACCAGATTGTTGAGGGCCTGCCCGGGATGGTCGAATATGCCACCAACGAGTGGACCCACGAGGCAAAAGGTGAAGGGACCCAGGTCACGATGCGAATCAAGATGCGGTTGAACGGTGTGATGGGGTTTGCGATGAAACCGATGTTGGGCGTGCAAATGGGAAAAATCCTCGGCGAGGGTCTCGAGGAGCTGAAGGTCTACGCCGAAACCGGCGAGCTTCACCCCAGGAAGGCGGCGGCCAAACGCAAGTACGAAAAGAAACAGCGTCGGCTGTGAATTGCGAGGTTCGTCGGAGGGCCTCTTTTTTTGGTTTGTTTTGGCCTATTTAGTCCAGAAGTCGTCGCGACGGACGTTGGGCCTTTCCCGTGTTCAATGGAGAACAAAATGAAATTTCTGGCAGTTGCGGTTGCAACCCTCTTGGTGGCAAGCGCCTACGGGCAGACCGACCAGAAACGGCTGGTCGGATCGTTTGATGTCGATGCCAAAACGACGGCGCCGCTTCAATTGGTAGCACAGGTGCGCCTTCTTGCTGAACCAGGAAAGGTCTTCAAGCTTCTCGAACGCTACGAAGCGATGCCAAAATGGATGCCTGTCTTACAGGAGGTCAATGTTGATCGCAGTGGTTCCAATGGATCCAGCGGCGTTGGTTGCAACCGAAGTTGCAAGTTGAAGAATGGAATGACGGTGACCGAATCGATCGTTGGATTTGAACCCAACAATTTCATCGCGTACTCGCTCACTCGCGACAACCCAATGGGTCTGAAGGGCCATCTTGCTCTCGCGACCGTTGAACCTCACCCAGAAGGTGGCACGCTATTAACGTGGCGTCAGTACTTCGATCATCCAGATTCCGCCCAAATGAATCAGATGATGTCGGACATGCTTCTGACCGGCTACGACGCGCTACTAAAGGGATTTGGAGGCGAGCACGTCAGCACGGCTTCTGGCTTGCAAGCGGCAAGGATCACGCAGCGGATTCCCATTTCAGCGACACCCGAGAGGGTTTGGAGCATCCTTGGCCGCGATTTCGGTGGCCTCGAGAAGTGGGCGAGCGCGATTCAGACCGCTGAGCTAACGAAACTCGCAAATGGAGGGACGCAGAGACACTGCCAGACTTCGATGGGGGTCGTCAAAGAGAGTGTGACCATCTACGACGAGGCAGCCAAAGAGCTTGCGTACCAAGTGATCGATGGCTTGCCATCCGTCGTTTCCACCGCCACCAACCACTGGGATGTGGTCTCAAGCGGCGAAGGCGGATCAATTGTGACAATGCAACTTCACCTGGAGATGCATCCCAACACGCCCGCGTCGGTTGCAGCATCGGTCCGAGACGGTCTTTTAGGCATGACACGAGGTATCGGCGAAGAACTGGCTTACTTCGCAAATCACGGTCAGCCTCACCCGCGGAAGCTCGCTTCGGTGTCTCAGTAGCGACAGTCTTCTAATCCGAACAGCAGCTGAATCTCGTTGGAAAGGATTCCTCGAGCTTCGGCCCACCGGAGATTCGCGCGCGATGTCGGTTAACGCACCGAGGCAAAACTCAAGATGCCGCCTTCGGTCCAGCGTTGAACTCCCAACCCGGTTGCAGGTGCCGCCGTCAAAACGAGCATGGATTGAAGCGAGAACCGCGATCGTCTCATCTTACCTCCGGGATGTGATGACGAATGGCCCGAGTCGCGGCGTCGCGCGGGCGCGGATTGAGGTTGCCTTTGCCAACGTGCTGTCTCCAGTCCTCCGCGACGCGATGGCTTGCCTCACGCGAAGTCGCGATTATGGTCGATCGCTTGCCCTTCAGTCGATGGTCCTGGTGAAGCAGTTGGGCGTCAACCAAGATGGGAGTTTCGCGGTGGCTCTCCGGCTGTAAAACTGGAGTGATTCGGCGTTCTTTCAGCGTCGACTTATCAATGAATTCCTTGTTCCGATGGAGAGTCTTGATGCGTGCTTTGCAGTCCGTTCGGGCGCCACTTGGTTGGCCCCGTTTGCTCGTCTTGATGACCGGGATCCTGGCAAGTGCAAATCAAGAAATCGCGGCGCAGCAGCCCGCACAGTATGGACTTGAATCGGCCACTCGACTCGGCAACAAAGCTCGGCCGTACGCTCCCGATTTTTTCGGCTCTCTCGACAAGTTGACTCGCTTTGGAATGGCGATCTCCAAGGATGGCCGTGAATGCTACTTTGCGGTCGCGCTGAACGATGGCGGCGGCTTCCGCGAAGAGATTCGCGTGACGCGGCGGAAGGGCGATGGAAGTTGGGCGAAACCGCAGCCGCTGCTGCCGAACGAAAAGAAGTACAAGTACGTCGATCCACACTTTTCACCGGACGAACAACGACTGTTCTTCATCTACACCAAACCTGCTGACGAATCGGACCCGCCGAAGCAGCAGAGATTCGACATTTGGTTCGTCGAGCGCGAGACGGGCGGCTGGAGTAGCCCGGTCAACGTCGGGGCGCCGATCAGTACGATCGATGCCGAAGAGTACTTTGTCTCGTTGACAGCCGAAGGGAAGATTTTTTTCGGTTCCAATCGAGCCGACCGCGATAACTTTGATTTGTACTCCGCGTCGCCCGGGAACGAGGGTCGCTATGACAAGCCGCGGCCGCTTCGCGGCGATGTCAACACCGTCAAGTACGAAGCCGACGTGTTTGTCGCACGTGACGAGTCCTTTCTGATCTTTAGCTCCTCTGGCCGCAAGGACGGCCGCGGACGAGGCGACCTCTATGTGAGCTTCAAAGACACCTCGGGAAACTGGGGTGCCGGCATCAACCTGGGTGATCGAGTGAATTCAAATCGACAGGAGTTTGCGCCGTCGATTTCGCGTGATGGCAAAGCGTTGTTCTTCAGCCGAGGCGGCGTCATCCACTGGGTCAGCACCTCGGTGATCAAGGAACTTCGGCCGTGAAGATCATGCCGGTCGCCTCGAGGACTCCGGCGAGCGTGCCGAAGCCTGTCTTTCAAGCACCGATACTCGGGCGTCTTGCCGCTTGCCATTCCTTTTTTAACCCGATGGCATACTCGAGAGTCGCGCGGGAGCCAATTGACGATTGGGGCAGCGCACAAAGTTCAGTGAGTATTGAAATCGCATCTTCCAATTTTGACATCGCAACGGCTAATTTGTTTTCCTTCTGTAGCGCACATGCGGCGTTGATTCTTGCGCCCGCCAGCAAGTCGAGGAATTCGATGCGGCCGTTCATTTCGTGGCGTACTGATTCCAAGCGAGACTCCGCCACCAAATACAATTCACAAGCTTCGGAGATCTCACCAGCGTCCCAATGGATGTTCCCAAGGTTGCTTTGCGCCATCGCAAGACCCACAGAGAAACGAGGGATGTTCTTGGCCACGTCCGACAACGCTTCCCAAACAGAAATAGAGCGTCGGTAGTATTCTCCCGCGGATCTCAGTCGCACGTGCTTGCGGTGTTCGAGGTTGCCCATCTCATTAAGCGCCTTAGCAAAGGCGGCCCGATACTCGACCGGTGAGGTCGACGTTCCCAGCGCCCGCAAGATGTCTGTGCCCTCCTTCAGCGCGTCCTCGGGATCAAGCCCACGATCCGTGGTGAAACTCTGCCAGAGCGTTCCGTAGTTGACTAGCAGTGTGGCGAGCTCGAAGAGATTCTCTGAGTCATTGCCGACCTTGGCTGATTTCGCGAGGGCGCGTCGAGTCTCGATTCCGGCGGCATACATCTTGGCAGCCTTGGAGACCGAGTGAGTTTGGTACTGAATCCCGAGATGATTTAAGCAGAGTGCTTCCGCGTCCAGAAAGCGATGGTCTTCCGGAGTCGCTTGCAACTGACGCCTCGACGCCGCAAGTGCATCGGTGAGAACTTCAATACCTTTCTTTTTCGCGCTCGCCTGCTTGCTTAACAGCAGTCCATAGTTAATGCGACACTTCAGCTCAATGTCGGCGATGTCTCGGTTGGATGGATGCTTCTCTATCAAACGCGAAAGGACAGCCAGCTCTTTTTCGTATACCGACAACGCTTGTCCGTCCTCACCGATCTGGCTCCAGACAACAGCTAGATCGTTGATTCTGTCGGTTGCCTCGATGAGCAGTTCCAAGTCGCCAAGGTTTTCGTCGAGTGGGCCTTGTAGGTCGGAAATCGACTGGGATAAAAGAGTTTCGAGCAGGGGAAGGTTTTCGACTCGCTTAAGGAGAACCTCATTCTCGAAAATGACTGCTGACTGATTCTCGGCGATTTGCAGGATCGTTTGAAAGTGACGGCGATCGATTTCGCGCCTTGCGAAATTCAGCTGCGAAAGCAGAGACCCAATGAGTAAAAGCAGCAACAGAGCTGTGACGACGTGAAATCGATACTGTGTGATCGCGGTTTGTATCCAAGTGGACCGACCGAGCGTTACGAGCGATTTTCCCTCGAGGTAGCGATCTAAATCTTCATGAAGCTCGGTGGCCGTGAGGCGTTCTTTGGGGTCGGCGCGTAAGCATCCCATCATCAGTCGCTGAAGCGCAAACGGAACCGTTGGTGCCACAAGTCGCGGGTTCAGAATGGCGTCTTGCGAAGTTGGTCTTTCACCCGTTACTAGTTCGTAGAAAACCAGTCCGAGACTAAACAGATCGCTGCTGCAGTCGACGTTGTCGCCACGCAGTTGTTCGGGGCTCGCGTACGCGTAGGTCCCTACGAAACTTTTGCTCCCGCTGATTTCCACTGTTCGCTTTGCGAGACCAAGATCAGCGACTTTGAGCGCACCGGAGGAATCAAGCATGAGATTGCTCGGTTTGACGTCTCGGTGCACGATGTCGTGAGCATGGAGGGCCGACAAGCCGATGGCCGCGCTTTTTACAATTCGCGCGATCTGTTTGAAGCCCGCCTTCCTTGCGTCGGGGTCACG
Organism: Planctomycetota bacterium; assembly: GCA_038520195.1. Lineage (GTDB taxonomy): Bacteria > Planctomycetota > Planctomycetia > Pirellulales > Pirellulaceae > Stieleria. The sequence continues at coordinate 1,971 of JBCBLJ010000154.1, read as the reverse complement.
GAGCCAGTCCTTGAGGCTTCCGCCACCGAGATGTTCCATCACCAGATACGGTGATGTCTCGGGGCTGGTGGCGTGTTGCACCGTGTAGATCGCTACCAAATGCGGATTCGTGACCCTTGCCATCGTCTCCGCTTCACGCAGATCGGCGCTAGGATGGAGTACCTTTATTGCGACCACGCGCTTCAGCGAGATTTCCACCGCCTTGTAAACGACTCCGTTGCTGCCACGGCCAATTTCCTTTGTCACGGCAAATCGAGGATCGTCGGGCGGGACAATCAGAGACTGCCAGTCGTCTGTCTCTCGCAATGTGTCGGCGGTCCCCGGGGTGTCTCTACTCGGTTCCATGCACGAGGAAGAGAGCTTTTTTTGACGAAGGTGTTCATCAAATTCTGGACTCTCATCGAGAACACGCATGATGTTTTGACAGTCGCTGCATTCGCTCAAGTGCTTGTCGAGTTGACGAGCCCTTTTCGAATCGTGGTCCTCCTCGAGGATAAAGTGAAGCCATTCTTCTTTAGAAAGACAGCTTACTTTCATTCGCATTCCCCTAGTTCACGCGCGATCTTCTTGCGAATTCGAATTCGGATTTGGTAGACCGAATGCTGGCGTATCTGATGGCGTTTTGCCACCGCGCCGACGGATTCTTCTCGCAAGACCGATGATTCGAAGACGTCCCAGTCACGTTCGGAAACGAGAGCCCTGACTCGATCGAGCGCTGTTTGAATGCGAAAGATCTCAGTGCCCTCGTCGAGGCAAGCTTCAAGTCGCCGTGTCGAACTGATAGGTGATGCATACAGCGCGACGTTGAATGAATCAAACTGCTTCTCACGCTTATGGCGTGACTTGAGTCTCTCTGCCACAAAGTTCCTCGCCATTCTCACGAGGTAGCGACGAAACTTACCCTTCGGCACCTTTGACGGAGGGCCAGGCAGTTTGCGATAGAGGTAAACACAAAAACTATTGCACCAATCCTGTGCGGCATCTTGGTCGGGGCATAGCAGCTGAAAGTAGGACCACAACGGCTTGTAGTACGACTTGAAGAACCGATGAAAAGCAGCCGCGTCAGCCGGATGCCGAAGTCCTCGGAGCAATTCGGAATCCGTCTGATCTCGAAAGATATCTTCCATTGATTCTGATCCCGCGAAAGTGGCGAAAGACGCGAAAAACGGCGTCTTTCACGTGTTTAGATGAACGCGATTAGAAAGCCGTTCTCAGCTTTCGCAAGATAATTTTTAGAAAAGGTGTTAGATCGGACTCCTTTTTAAGTCAGTGCGGTGAGGGAAGGTCACGCACCGCGAGGAAGATTCTCGGATCGAACACGGGGCGTGGAAGTCTGCGCTGGTGCATCTGGATGAAACCGTTGCACCTTGGAGAGACCATTCTCGATTCGCAAAGGACCATATTTTATGGCCACTCGGGACGTCGACCGGCCTCTTGCGGGGCGCGACGAGTCGCCCTCATTGATGCTACCAACTCGAAACTGAAATCAACGGAGACACGAAATGCGTTACATGGCTCCTTTCATCATCCTTTACTGCGCCACATGGCTCCACGCCGGGATCATCACGACAACGCAGTCACAGTCCACGAATTCAACGAGTCGCACTCTAGTTTTTGATCAGTATTCGCCCGTGATTGGCGAAGAGCTCTTGAGCGTGATGATTGGCTGGGAGACGACGATCGGCTACGAATTTCAGGGCGTGAACACATCGTCATCGAACTACACGGTGACGTACGACTTTGTTGCGGCCTTTGAGCTGGATCCGCCGGGTCCCAGCCGCGTGTTTCGACGCTTCGAAACGAGTCCAAGCTTCTTTGCTCCCGCCGGGACCGTCATTCAAGGGCGTTTGGGGAGCTTTAACTCCGTCGGAGATTTCAGTATCTCCTCTGGCAGCACAGGTTATTCGGTGCGATTGCACTCCATTCAAGGTCAATTCCAAGTGTCCCAGGACCCACGAAGTTCGAAAAACC
>JBCBLJ010000986.1:0-2731 GCA_038520195.1 Planctomycetota bacterium | reverse complement strand
GTTCTCTTGCGGATTTGTCACGACCGGTTCCGCCACGCCCGATGCTTGCTTTGCGAGTCCGTCAGATTACGTCCACCGGAGTGGGAACTCCATCCACCGAGGCAGCGGTGATTCGCTATTCTAGGCGGCCTCGGTGGATGGAGTTCCCACTCCGGTGGACGTAATCTGACGGACTCGCAAAGCAAGCATCGGGCGTGGCGGAACCGGTCGTGACAAATCCGCAAGAGAACGCGTTAAGGCTTTTCGTCGTCCTCTTCTTCCTTGGCCTGCACATGGGGAAGTCGACGTCCTTGCGACTGCGCGATTTCCAATTGCTCGTGAATGGCCTCAAGCTCGAGCGCGATGATGGGAATGGTCATCAACGCCTCGGGATCGATTTCGCTACTGGCGCCCCGTTTCGCCAACTGCTCAACCTCCTCCTCGAGTGCTGCCAGCCAAGCTGGGACATCCAATCCCACTCCCGTGGGAGTGCGTGCGAGCAACTCCGCCTCGCCCTCGAGTAATTCAAATCTCGAGCTATCTCGGTTCGCCTCCGCGTCGTTCATCGCCGGTTTGACCAGCGCTCGCATGCGGGCGATTGTCATCGGTTGCACAAACCGTTCCAGGATGCGGTCCGCGACCGTCGGCATCCGCATCGAATAGTCTTGCTGGATTTTGCGAAGCCTCAACACGTATTTGTCCGCTTCGGTACCGATTCGTTCGCTCAGACTACGCCGCCACATCATCGCGGCACTCTCCAGCCCGTTGCGAACAAGGACTTCGTGAGCCCACATCACGGGCTTGAGATTCCAAGCAATCCTTTCGTAACCGGCGCGCAAGCGCAAAAAGTCCATGAACATGTAGACCAGATCACCGCGATCGCTCTGTGTGGTCGTGCTGTTGTAGTCCTGGTACTCTGCGTGGTGATCGATCAACGCTTCATACACCAGCGTGATCCAACGCTCGGCCTGAGACATCGAGAGTGTGCCGCCCCGAAGGTCTTCAAACAGCTGCATCTCCGAGATCTGTCGGTCGTCTTCATCGATGACCCGCTGCAACCAATCCGTCACGCCCTGATGCAGAATCGCGCGGACATTACCCAGCTGCAAAAACACCTGGGTGAAAATCGGATCCCCGTACCGACGAATAAACTCCACCAGAGCCGACCAATTGCGTGGATCATTCACCGATTCCAACGGTGAAAGCCGCAGCGTTTGACTGTGAGCGAGCCATGATCCCAACATCGTTTCCGTCAGCCGCTCCACAAGCGGAATCAGCGTTTCGGCCATCGCCGTCTCATCGCCGGCTTCCTCGCCGCGTTCCGGATTTTGGACCGCCGCCGTTAACGAACCGACCAACGCCCGAAACCCATCACGGAACAGACTGTCGAACTCCGTGACCGCACCGATACCAACGCTGTTCTGCTGTTCCATCAACCGCGAGACTTCGATCAACCGACAGGCTTCGCACAATAGCCCGCGACGCGGCAACCAATGCATCAAGTGGCGCAAGACCCGCTGCCGCAGCCGAGCGACGTAGATCTTCACCGGATCGCCGCCGCGCGAAAGCGGAATGTAAAGCAGATTTCGCGAGCTGATCGCATCGACAAACTCTGGAAACAACTGCCGCGTTTCTTCGGCGTCGCCGGCGATTAACGATGCGTAAAGTTTGACCGCCTGAACATCGTCGGGCGACATTTCGTCGAGTCCCGCTCGGCTCTCCTCGCTTTGTCCGCCGCCGACACCGGTCAACTCGGACTCATATCGGCGGGTGTGGGCGATGATCGCGCCGCAGATCAATCGGCGCGAATCGGACATTTCAACAGCCGTCCCGATGATCCGCTCCATCAACGAGTCGCGAAGCACGCGGAGACGGTCGTAATCGCGCATCGAATCGTTGTCGCTGCCGCTGGGCGAAACACGATAGTCGCGCACCGCATCAAGTAACTCCAACAACCCGACTCGGTTCTCTTTCGCACGACGCCCCCAACTCTGCAGCGCGTCGAGCTGATCCTGCACTCGCTCACGATCCCCCGACTCGGCATCGGTGATGACGATGTCGGCCGCGACGGACCACATCCGAGCCAAGGATTGAAGAAACGCGAGTCGATCGACAAGACGCTTCCATTCCGCTTCCAGTTCGTCCCGGCTCGCGCTCGCATTCGGCTCGTAAATCGGGCCGTCGATGCCGTCATCGGTGCTGTCCTTGTAAGTGACACCCTCGTACGCCGAATCGAATAGTCCGCCGTCGCCGTCGTCCTGCTCCAAATCGATATCCCAATCCCGTTTGGTGACGCGTTTCTCACCGAGCCGGAATGTCGGGGCCGACCAAAAATCCTCAGCGTTGGCTTCCAGGTAGTCGAAACACTTTCGCGCTAGCGGCCACACTGTCTCGTGAGTCTCGCGTGATCCGGGCTCGCCAGAAAGGTCAACATCATCATCTCGCAACCCGCGGAGCTTCATCAACCAACGCTCCGCCAAGCGTGGCAACGAATTGCCTCCCTGCCGCAAACCGATCTCTTCGGCATTCCCCAACCAATGAATCAACAAGGCCATCGAAGGGAGAAAGTCCTGACGCTCAAGCAGTGCGGAGATGACGAGCGAATATGCTCGCGGCGAATCAAAGAACTCCGCGTGCGGTGCCCAAAATTTGACGTCTCCCGCCGCCGCCCCGCCCTCGTGCCATACCCGCAAGGCTCGAGCGACCAACCGCGCCGAATCATACGAGTCTAAAGGATCGACGACCTCGAGCG
>JBCBLJ010000847.1:0-3575 GCA_038520195.1 Planctomycetota bacterium | reverse complement strand
TCTAGACCCAATCGTCTTCGGGCGCGGTCAGGTCGCCACCCGCATCGCCCGTGTTTACCGTGCCCGCGATTTCGGCCAGCAACAGGTGGCATTCTTTCTTCGCACATGGTCGATGCTCGACGCCCGCGGGGATCACGATCATCTCCCCTTCACTCACGCGGACCGTTCGATCGCGCAATTGCATCTCGAATTCACCGCCTAGCACGAGAAACAACTCATCGGTGTGTTCGTGTTGATGCCAAACGAAGTCGCCCTCGATCTTCGCGACTTTGAAGTGAACGTCGTTCATCGCGGCAACGACTTTGGGCGTCCAGCGTTCTGAGAACAGTGAGAGCTTTTCGTTTAGATTGATGACTTGGGTCAAGGTGATTGCCGACTACCAGTTTCGCTGAAAGTAGTCGCTCCATTCGTAGTTGCCGTCCTTGTCGATGTCGAAATGCTCTCCGTTCTGGGCACGACAGTGTTCGATTTCACGCCTGCTCGCGCCGACCTTTTCAAGCACGTCGAGCTGGAACGAAAGGCATTTCAACTCCGCCTCACGTCCCGTCCAGACAGCGTTCGGAACCGGCCGACCCTTCGCATCGAGATAGTCGCGGTAGAGCTTTGAGTGAAACGCGTCGTGCGCAATCGAGCCGGCGCACCAGGTGATTGAATAAAAGGCCGTTGGGTCAGCCATTTCGAACGTGGGAGGGTCTCGGAACGCCCACATGCCGCTGCGCTTTCCTTGCTTGACAATCGCGACATTTTTCTGGATGAGATCATAGACCCGAGGCGTTTTGTCCTTCATCAGTTTCATCGCGGACCCAACCTGTTCGACGAAACGCTGGTTGCCCTCGATCTTCGGGGGCGTGTTCGCCCAGTCGGGCAAGCCATCGACTCGGACGACTCGAGGGCTGGCGACGACTCCAGCGCCGACGAGCAGCCACACGATGATTGCGATCTGGGGCACGCGCCGACAAGGATCGATTCGTTGCATCGCTTTTCGCGGTCCTGGTTGTGTTGGCGGCCGACGGTTCGTCATCGCGCGGTCAGTGTGCCTCCGCCCAACTGGCACCCGCTCCGATGTCGACCTTAAGCGGAACATCCAGTTCACGCGGGTTTTCCATGCACTCTCGAACAAGTGAGACAACGCTCTCAACTTCTTCCGGCGGTGCTTCGAAGAGTAGCTCGTCATGAATTTGCAGAATCATCCTGGCTTGAAACTCCCCTTCGGTCAATCGTTTATCGATCGCCAACATCGCGAGTTTGCATAGATCGGCGGCCGACCCCTGGATCGGCGTGTTTGCCGCGATCCGTTCCCCGTACGCCTTGTCGGAGAAATTGTTGCTGGACAATTCCGGGATGTAGCGTCGTCGACCAAGGATGGTAGTGACATAGCCAGTTTCGTTGGCGGTTTCAATGGTGTCGTCGAGCCATGTCCGCACACCCGCGTAGACTTCGAAGTAGCGATCGATCATCGCCTTGGCTTCCTTCCGCGATAGCCCAAGTTGTTGACCGAGAGCGGTCGCACCCTGGCCATAGATGGTCGCAAAGTTCACCGTCTTGCCGATGTTGCGCTGTTCGGGAGTGACTTCATCGGAGCTCACCGAGAACAGCTCGCTGGCGGTCGCGCGGTGTAAGTCGATTTCGTCTCGGAATGCGGCCACCAAGCGTTCGTCGGCCGAAAAATGTGCCAGTACACGAAGTTCGATCTGACTCCAGTCGGCCGAGATCAGCGTCCAGGACTCTTTGGGCAGGAAAGCTTGTCGAATCCGTTTGCCATCTTCGGAGCGGATGGGCGTCCGCTGGAGATCGGGCTCGGTCGTGATCAATCGGCCCGAGACGCCGGTCGTTTGTTGGAACGTGCAGTGCACGCGCCCGTCTTGGGGCGACACCGCATTCTTGAGAACCGACGTGTAGGTGTTGATCAACTTGGCCAATGCCCGTTGACGCAGGATTTGCTTTGCGATGTCGTGTTGAGGGGCCAAACGCTCCAGGACATCCGCCGCCGTTGAATAGCCGGTCTTTGTTTTCTTGATGACCGGCAAGCCGAGATCTTCGAACAGCACGGTTGCGAGTTGCTTCGTTGAGCCGATGTTGAACTTCTTGCCCGCCAGTTCGTAGATCTCCGTCTCGACTTCCGTCTTCCGCTTTTCGAACTCGCGTCCCATCGTGTCCAGGTCGTCGCTATCGACTCGGATGCCGACGAGTTGCATCTTGCCGAGTACGGCGGCCATCGGCATCGAAAGCGTTCGCATGATCTCCGTCTGACCTTCGCTTTCCAACCGCTCCGCCACCTTGGGCCATGCTTCGGCGCTCGCCATCGCGATTTGACAGGTCCAACCCGCGACATCATCGAGTTCGAGTTCTGCGAGCCGCTTTTCGGTCTTGCCGCTGCCGGTGATGCGTTTGATCGGGTCGACCGTTCGATGCAAAAACTCTTTCACGATTTGGTCGATACGATGCGGCAACAACTTCGCCGGATCAATCAAAAACGAAGCCAGCGTGAGATCGCCTTCGACGCCCGCCAATTCAATTCCGTGCCGGAGAAAGAGGCATGAAACGTCGCGGACATTGTGAACGACCTTCGGTTTTGCTGGGTCCTCGAGGTAAGCCTTGATGGCCGCGATCCCGTCGTCGCCGAGTGAACTCTTGGAAGCACCCAGCGGCACGTAAACCGAATCGTTTTCGGTCGCGAACGCGACGCCCACCAGTTCGCCGGAAAGATGTGAGGGCTGTTCAAAGGCGGGCGTGACCGCAAGCGACTTCGAACCGTGCTCCTTGATAAAGGCATCGAATGGTTTGACGTCGGTGCAAGCCGTGAAAGAGACTTCGGCGCTCGCGTCCGATTGCGGTTGCTCGTCATCGGAGAGCAGCGAATAGAACTCGAACTCACGATAGACGGCGTTGATCTTTTCTGTGTTGGGCTCGCCGAGTCGAAGGTCCTCAAGCCCGACTTCAAGGGGAACTTCCGTGTCGATCGTCGCGAGCCGCTTTGACATGTAAGCCTGGTCCTTGAACTCAATCAAGTTTGCCTTCTGTTTCCCTTTAAGTTCCTCGATGTTTTTGTAAACACCGTCGAGGTCACCGAAACGCGACAGCAGCGACGCGGACGTCTTTTGGCCGATGCCGGGGACGCCGGGAATGTTGTCGACCGAATCGCCCAACAACGCGAGGTGGTCGACAAAAGTGTCCGGCGCGACGCCCCATTTTTTCTGTACGAGTTCGACGTCAAAGGTGATGTCACGAAGCGTGTCGATCATCCGGACGTCCTCGCCGATCAATTGCGCAAAATCCTTGTCGCCCGAAATGATGCGGACTTCATGGCCGGCTTCGAGTGCCTGTTTGGTAAGCGTGCCGATTACGTCGTCGGCTTCGTAACCGGCAATCCTCAGAATCGGAAAGTCGTGTTGCTCGACGACCTTGTCGATGGACGGAAGCTGTTCTTTCAGATCACCCGGCATGCTTGGACGCTGTGCCTTGTAGTCGGGGTACTCTTCTTCTCGAAAGGTCGAGCCGGGTGCATCAAACACCATCGCGCCGTATTCGGGCAACTTGCCGGCGAGGATCTTGCCGAACATGATTGCGAACCCGTA
>JBCBLJ010000634.1:0-5061 GCA_038520195.1 Planctomycetota bacterium | reverse complement strand
CGGCATGCCGTTGAGCGGCAATTGAGCCCCCTGCGGTGGCATCACAAACCAGGAATCAGGGGCTAAAGCGGCACGAAAAAGTCGTGAGGCACCCCGCGCAATCCGGTTGTCAAACGGAGGCGAGGCCGTCCCGAGGGCGATGAGTTCAGCGACGGGATCGCGGAGCGAGACGCCATGAGGACTTCACTCGCTTTCGCGCTTCTGTATCGCAACGCTGGGCCAACGGCAGCGACCATCGATGGGCGCGACTGGCGTGAAACCGTCGGCAATCGGATCGCGGTTGTAAAAGTACGTCGAAGCCTTGAGGGACTGTCCATCGACGAGAGTGACGTCGACGACTTGCCGATGGTAGAGGTCCTCGGGAGCGTTGGACGTCGTGCCTTCGAGGTGGTCGAGTGAATCGAGCACTGCCGGCATTTCATGAATTGTGAATGACCACAGTTCTCCTTCGATGCGATCGCTCCCCTCACACAGTGCCGGGTACGCATCACTCTCGAAGAGCGCCCCGAGGATCCAGGCCGGTTCGACGCGTACAGGGCGGCACGGCCAGACTCTCTCGTTGCACTCGCCGCGCTTCAACGTCCCGTAGACGAACACGTGACCGACATCGCTCATCGGGTCATCGATCGAAAGATCGGGCTCCATGTCTCGCTCGCTCGCTCGATCCTCTCTTCGCCCAACTCGGCGAAAAACGAGGACCAAGTCTGGTCGGAGTCGAATCCCAGCCCGCCGACCATCGCGACGTCGATGGAATCCATCGAATCGACCACGCCCTCGGCGAGTAAAGCCTGGGCTTCCATCCACATCGGAATGGAAAGCAATAGCAAAAGATCGCTGTCGGCGATCTCGAGCGGGTCGACGCTGTAACGTTGGACGAGCGATTGAGTCTCTTCCGCCAACGAATCCGCGCGCTCACCAGCATCGTAGTCGTAGAGTCCGGCGCCGACGGCGCGACCCACACGTCCCGATTTTACCAACGCAGGAACGAGAGGTGAGGGATCAATGCGATGCGGAAACGCTTGCCAAAACGCACGGCCCGCGTTGAACATGGTTGGCGCGCCAATCCAGTCGATCAATTCGAGCGGCGAAAGCGGCATGCCGTAGGCACGTGCGGCACGAGCGATTCGTGACTCGTCGATACCACGACAGAGCAATAGCAGTGACTGATTGAGATACGGCGAGAGCATCCGGTTGACAATGAATCCGGGACTGTCGCCGCAGTGCACTGGGTGTTTGCCCAAACGCTTGAGATGGGCTCGCGCCCGGTCCACCGCCGTTTGGCTCGATTCCGGCGAATGAATCAACTCGACCGACCCACGTAAATGGACGGGCATGAAGAAGTGCATGCCGACGACCTGTTGGGGATTGTAAAGGCCGCCCGCGATTTCGCCGATGCGAAGCGTTGATGTGTTGCTGCAGAGAACTGAGTTCGATCCGAATTCGGCTTCGAGTGCAGCGAGCAGTTCCTGTTTGGCCTTCAGTTTTTCGACGATGGATTCGATGACAATCGGCGATCGGGCACGTTCGCTCTCTTCTTCGATGGGACCGACCAACAAGCAGTACAGATTCATGCCGTTTAGGGATGTCTCCGTCAAATCAGCTTCGCTCCACCCGAGTTCTCCCTGGGCCGCCTGCAGGACGGTCGCGTCTCGATCCGCCAAGACGAACGGAACCGCTCGAACTTGGTGCGCTCGTGCAACCGCGCGACCCACTATGCCGGCCCCGATCAGCAAGGTTCGAGGCCAGTCGGAGGGCCAACTCCCCTGATTCAGCGACATGTCACGCCGAACGGAACGAGGCCACGGAAAGCAAATCGTCAGTGATCCGATTGCGCTCGCTCGCCAAGTGAGCCTTCACCGGCGGCGCGACCACGGAAACATCACTCGACTCGATACTTACCAGAGGGCGCTCCCCATAGAACGACGCCCAACCGGTGAAAGTGCTGGGAGGCCCCATCATCCAATCGGTCTCGGCCAGCGAATACATGTCTTGCAAAGGAGTTCCAGGGCCGGAGCAGATCCGAAGCCCCGGGAAATCATTGGAATGAACAGGCTCGTTCGAGCAAACCAGAAAACCGACTCGTTTTCCGGGCAGCTGTTCGCGGACTTCATTCATCCATCGAGCATAGTCGGCGAAGTCATAGTAGTACTTGCCACCGAGGAATCGCGCATAGTCGCCGCGCCGAATGTGCACGCCGACCAGAACATCGATGTCGCGTCGAGCCCGGCTGATGGTCGCATCAATCGCAGTTTGGTCCACCGCATCGATCTCAAAAAACTCGCGAATCGCAGGGCTGTGGTGGTCCAGTAAACGTCGACTGCGAAACCACCAACCCTGCAGCAGGACAGGTCTGCCCGACAGGATCGCGCGACAAAAACGCTCGCCTTCCAGATCACAACTCTCTTCGCGGCGCAAACGAATCACATTGAATGGGATTCGTCGCATCCGTGTCAGGTCCAGCACCCGCGTCCCGGTCTGGAACACATTCATCAACGCCATGCGCCGCGATCGTGACGGCTGCTGACTTCGGTCCGCCCCATGCTGCCACTTCAAGTGACGGTCATAGCGACACCACAAGTCATGCCGCGTCGACGGAAACAAATGAGCGTACTCCGCGAAGCAGGGATTCAACAGCTTGACACCGTAGTGCCGTGCAGCCGCAATCAGATAGGAGAACAAGAACAACCGGTTGCCGAGTTGTCCCATCCGCCTCGAAATAATGATCATGTTTGACCCGTTCAAATCCATTTGACGACCGGCGTTCCCGTCCGGTGTGGCCAGTCCAAGACAAGCTTCACGATGCTATCCCGCGTGAAGAGGATCAACAAGTCCGATTCACAGCGGACCTTGACTGCGCGGTGTCAAGTTTGATAGCTGCGCGGAATGAACATGATCTTCCAAATCCGTCTCGTTCCGATGGCGGCTATGTGCCTGCTGATTGCGATGCTTGCATTGCAGGGAAGCGCCGCCGAGCCCCGTCCCTGCGTCCTGCTAACCAACGGCAACGTCATCTTCGGCGAGGCAGTCCCGCTGGGCGAAACGATCTCCATCCGCCAAGCGGAGTCGCAACTCCGTTTGCCACGCACCAAGGTCGTGGCGTGGGCCGATTCGATCGAGCAACTCTACGCTCGGCTCCGCAAGGAGCGCATCCCCGGGGACCTGAGACGAATCCATGACGACATCCGCTGGTGTCTGCGATATGGATTGGTCCGCGAGGCAGCCGAAGACGCGCTGTTGGCGAACGAACTCGATCCCAAGGGACCATCGACGCAGCAGTTGCTGCGAGTTGTCGCGCATCAACTTCGGGCACAGCAGAAAGCGTTGATGGCAAAGATGGGAGACGTTCGACAAGTCTCTCACCAGGAGGATTCCAGGTTTGAGCTACCCGACACCGATCCGACCCCAGAAGCGACGATGCCCTCGTCGAGTGGCCCGCTTGAACGCGATTTGGCGACGCACTCAATCGACCAAACATCGATCCACCGCTTCACCACGCGAGTCCAACCGATTTTGCTGAGTCGTTGTTCGGGCTGTCACTCAAAGGAATCGTCGACAGACACGGCATTCGATTTGGTACTGCCGCGTTCCGCGAAATGGGCTCCGAAGCGGGCCGCGGAAAAGAATCTCGTGGCGGTCCTCAAGTTTGTGGATTTGCACGACCCATTGGCAAGTGAGATCCGGCGAAGGGCGATCGACGGACATGGCGGGCGGCGAAAAACACTCAACGATTCGACCGGCGCGATGCTTGGCAACTTTGATCAGTGGCTCGGAGGGTTGGTCGTCGAATCGAAGTCGTTCACGGACGAGGCGTCGCTCCGCCCGGGGCCACCACCTCCCCTGGCTCCCTGGCGCGATGCGGACGGAGCGCCGGGAAGGGACGCCGCTCGAGAGCCGGATCGTGACGCACCGTCGAAACCCCGCCGTATTCCGCAAGTCGAGAATCCATTCGATCCCGCGATTTTCAATCGACGCTTTCATGGCACCGGCCCTTAATTCGCGAAGGGCATGACACGCCGTCAAACGGGGCAGCACTCGCGTCGTCTCATTCGAGGACTCTCAGGGGTGTAGCGCTCGCCGGCGACGGGTGAGGACGAATCAATTTTGGCGACGCTTCTCGTTAGGCTAACATGAGGCCATGTTGAAGCGAGAAGAACCCGAATCGACCGAGCAAGCAGCTCCATCGGCGGAACATTGGACGCGGAGTATCGGATTGCAGACTCATTGTCTGCACTGCGGTCACCCGCGGATCGACGAGTTTTGCGGTCGGTGCGGTCAACGACATGTGGACCGCCGCTTGGAGTTTTGGGAGTGGGTGAAGCTCACGTTCTCGCGGATCACGCAACTTGATCGCGGCGTTCTGTACACGTTCGGGAACCTGCTGATTCATCCCGGCCATGTCGCGAAGGAATATGTGCGGGGCCGTCGCAAGCCCTACCTCAACCCGCTGACCTGCTTCTTCCTCGGCGCGGCGATCCAACTACTTGCGCTTTGGATCCTTGAGGATCGGCTACGCGCGACCATCGCCGAGCCATTCGAGGGTCTCGCGCAGGGCAACAAGGCGGACTGGATCGTCTCCATCGAGTCTCGTACGCAACAATCGATCGGCCAGGTGTTGAGCGATTCATACATCGTCGCGTTGAAACAGGCATACACGTATCTGGCGCTGATCACGATGGCACTGCCGTTGGCGATCTTCACCAGGATTGGCCACTTGTTGAGTCGCGAAAAGTTCGTCTTGGCTGAGACGATGGTCTGGTCACTCTATTTGGTGTCGGTCGCACTCACCGTCACCGCCATTTCCAACCTCGTGCTGATTCCGATCCTTGGGAACTCCGCGGGAATTCTAGGGATCGGACTCTACTTCGCCATTGCGTGGAACGGGCACCGAGGCTTTTTCAAACACACTTTCTTTTCGCGACTGGTCACGCTCTTGGCGATGGCTTGTTCGATCGCTTGCTTTTTCCCGTCTCTCGTACTGACCTTCTTGGCGACATTCGTGATTCGAATCGCCTTAGCCGGTTAACAGTCCTCGCCACCCTCATCGTTTGCCGTTGGTACGTG
>JBCBLJ010000165.1:0-12763 GCA_038520195.1 Planctomycetota bacterium | reverse complement strand
GCTCGGTTTCTTTGAAAGACAATCAGGGGCAACGCCCATGTCCAGTACCAAGGGTTTTGGGTCGGCGACAAAAACCAAAACCAAGCCAGGGTGATGAATCCTGCGGCGAGCAGTCGATTCGGTTTTTCGTACGTCCGCCACGCGATCCAGAGTGCGAAAGCGATGAAGGCAAGGGAGGTGATCGCACGAGTCAATAAAAAAGGAACTCGTGGGGCGGCGATGCCCGAACGCGACGCAATCGATTCCGTCCAGTTGATTCGCCATTCATTCGGGACGACCGCGAACCATGCCATCCGATTGGTTTCCGGCGGCGGGTCGGGGCGGACGTTTTCCTCGAGGACCATGAAGATGAGATCGTTCATTTCCCAACGTGACAAAAACGTCTCGAGCCCTGCCTCGTCCGGTGTTGTCGCTTTGGGCCCGAAGCGGTGGGCGAACATCGGTGCCATGATGACCGTGGTTGCAATCGCGGTGACCGCGAACCACTGAGCTGCGTGTTTCCAACCGGATCGCTTGCAAACAAACGCAAAGCAGACCGGCAGGAGGACGACGGGATAAAGCTTTGCCCCGATCGCCAGCGCCAGACCGATTGCCGAGCCAAGAGTGGTCGCTCGTGTGGCAGGCCCGCTTCGGTTCAACAACCAGAGCGTGAGCGTGGTGAGGAACACGGCGATCGAATCGAGGTGACCACTGTTCGCGAATTCCTTTAGGACCAATGGCGACCAACAGTAAACGATCGTCCAAGCCGAGTGGAGTTTTCGGTTTCGCACCAAACCCATGATCAGTAGCATGGTCCCGATGTCGAAGACTCCGATCGCGACTTTCATCGTTATCACATGCTGTGTCGCCGATGCCGTCGCCGGAATGAAAAACGCGGTCCATGCAAAGACGCATTGGCTGACCGGCGGATAGACTGTCGTGACTTGCGGGTAATGGACACGGGAGTGGACGACGCTTAACCCCGGTCGTTCGGAGAGCAGTTCTTGGAGCCGACGCAGGTCCTCGTTTTCGGGTCGGACTTCGCGTAGTTGCTCGGGGCTAAAGCGATACGGGCTCACGCCTTGGTTAACGACTGCGCCGTCCCATAGATAGCGATAGAGGTCAACTTCCTGAATCGGCGGTGTGAACAGGAATAGGAGGCGAAGCGAAACGCCGACCAGAAAGATGCCCCAAGCCAGCTGACGCGTGTCCCTGAGCTTCAAGGCGGACCAAAGCGACACCATTTGCAGCGCAAACGCGAGCGACCACAGAGTGACTACCCAGAGAATGGGTCGTGAGGCGAAGTCACGACCGCTATCGATCGAGAAACTCGGGCTCAGCCATGCGATCAGCGAGGCGCAGCCGATTTGCAGAGCCACCGAGGCCGAAAACAAAACGGCAATTCGACGAGATGGTGATGCGGACTGGACGTCGCTCATTCGAGGACCGAACGCTTAAATCCCAATCGCGTCAGCCACGCATACTTGGCGATGGTGAAGAGAATCTTGTATCCCGCGCGGAAGGTACCGGAGACTGTGCCGCTGATTTTGCTGTCGCCGATTCGACGTCGATAGGGTACCGGAAGCTCGAGGATTCGTAGCCCGGCGATGGAGGCTTTGACCTGCATTTCAACGGTCCAGCCAAAGTTCGTGTCGCTCATGTCCAGGGCTAGAAATCGCTGGTAGTCCATGGCTCGGAACGGACCAAGGTCCGTGTACTTCGTCCGCCAAACAAGATTCAGGAGGAAACAAGCGAGCCGGTTGCCGAGAGTTGCTTGCAGCGGCATCGCGCCGGGTTCGCGTTCGCCGAGCATGCGGCTGCCGAGCACGAAATCGGCGTCGCCGGCCGCGATCGGTCCGACGATCGAGTCCAGCAGATGCACGTGATCACTGTAATCGGCGTCGGCAAAGGCGACGATCTTGATTTGGGAAGTGTCTTCGGAACTCGCCAGGGCGGCGAGCCCCGCGAGACAGGCCCGTCCATAGCCCGGAATCGGTTCATCGACGACCAGGCATCCATGCTCTCGAGCGATTTCCGGTGTCTCGTCCGTCGAGCCGTTATTCGCAACAATAACCAGGCCCACGTCCGGGAGATCCTCCAGGACTTTGCCGATGGAGGCCGCCTCGTTGCGTGCGGGAATGATCACGGCCGTTTGGGAGAGTGCACCTTCCATCGAGCGGCGTTCGCCTTGGGCGTCGTGTAACGCGGGATTGGTTCGTCGCGATCGGACGGAACGAGTCTGCAAGCCGAGCATGGCGTTGCCACAGGAGAAAGAGTCTATCGTGCGCGAGGAGTTCACCAAAGGACGCTTTGGGGCAATGGACGGTTGAGTTTTTGGTCCGCCGGACGGTCACTCGCTGGGCCCGTGCTGACACCATTGGGAGACGCCGATGCAGAACCAGGGTTGGGAGGACTTTGATCAGATGCTGGACGGTTTGCGCGCGCAGTCGCGGTTTCGGCGGTTGGAGTCCTTTGCGGCTGAGGGCATCGAACTCGTTGACGGTAAAGGCGAACGCTGGACAAATTTCGGCGGCAACGACTATCTCGGACTCGCCGCGAAACGGGAGAATACACCTGTCCGCACGTCGACCGCCGTGGCCAGCTCATTGGTTTGCGGTTGGACAGATCGTCACGCCGAACTCGCGTTTCGCATCGCCGAACTCGAGGACACCGAAGCGGCGGTGGTTTTTCCCAGTGGCTATGCCGCTTGCAGCGGTGCCGTCGCCGCACTCTGTCGCGAGGGTGATCTACTGCTCAGCGACGAATTGAACCACGCATCACTGATCGATGGTTGTCGTTTGTCGCGGGCGGAACGTGTGATCTTTCCGCACCGAGACCACCAAACGGTGGCCGAGATCCTCCGATCACGGCGTGGCGATTTTGCTCGCGCATGGATTCTCACCGAATCGGTCTTCAGCATGGACGGACACGTCGCTCCGATCGAGGACTTGGCGAATGTCGCCGAACGTTATGGCGCGACGTTGGTGGTCGACGAAGCGCACGCTACCGGCGTGTTCGGCGAAACGGGAAGTGGTTTGTGCGAAGAACTTGGTCTGAAGGAGCGGGTAGGCATTCGCATCGGCACGCTTAGCAAAGCCATCGCGGCGCGGGGAGGATTCGTCGCGGGGCCGCAGGTGGTGATCGATTACTTGGTGAATCATTGCCGACCGTTGATCTTCAGCACGTCTCTATCCAACCACGAGGTTGAGGCCGCGCTGAGTTCCATCGATCGAGTACGAAGCGAGCCCGAACATCGGCGGCGGGTTCGATCGATCGCACGTGATTTACGAGATCGACTTCGGATTGGCGGTGAGGGATTGGAAACCGAAGTTCCGATTGTTCCGGTTCGGCTGGGCAGTGATCAACGTGCCGTTTCGACGTCCCGATCGCTAAGGGATTTGGGACTTTATGTTCCGGCGATCCGCCCGCCGACCGTTGCCGAGGGCCAGGCGAGGTTGCGAGTCTCACTCTCGGCGGCTCACGAGGATGGGATGATTCTGCGGTTGGTAGAGGCTCTGAGATCGCTTCGATGACCGACAACTTCGCTGGATTTGCTTGACTCTCATTGGGTTTGACCCACCTTTCACCTGAAGAAAACAGCCGAATGATCGGCTGGAGGGGGGCTGCGAGTTGTCGGAACTGACCGTCGACTTCGCGAAAGGGCAAGCCGGTCGCAAGGCCGTGCACGCAAAGTGACGGGTCCTACTGGGACGGCCGCATTACCGAACGAATCCAGTCCTCGACAGCCGACGGCACCCGTCGGTGAAACGGAGTCCTCCATGTCTGCCACTCACGGTGCGCCCGTCACACCGTCCTCCGGTCAACAGCGTCCGAAAGTTCTCATTGCGGATGACAGCCGTACCGTGCTTCGCCTGACCGAGCGCACGTTGCAAGCAGCGGGTTACGGAGTGCTGCTCGCGGAGGATGGACACCAAGCGATCGACGTGGCGTTGGCCGAGAACCCCGACTTGATCGTGTTGGATATCAACATGCCGGGGATGGATGGCTACGGCGTATGCCATGAGCTCTTGGCAAGCGGTGATTGGAACAAGCGCACGCCATTTATTTTCCTCACCAGTGCCGATGCGCCTCATCTGGAAACGCTCGGAAATCAGTTGGGTGCTTTCTTGGCAAAGCCGACTGAACCGGACGTTCTTCTGGAGACGGTTGAGGTGTTGCTGAGAAAGTTCGAGACGTTGCAATAAATCAAACGGCTAGTTTCTTTTCCGAGCAGGGAACGGTCATGTCAGATTCGCAATCGGTTGATCCATCCGACAACGCACTCGAAGTCAACATCGAGACGCTCGATCAGTGGGAAGCCGAGTTGGATCAGTTTACCGCCGATATCAAGCGACGGCTCTCGTTGCTTTCTTTGGTGGCTGATGTCACCGAACCGATGGGTCACAAAGTTCCCGAAGTGTCGGAGGCAGATCAGGTGTTGGATCTGCTGAAGTCATTGAGCGAGCAGACACAACAATGATAGGAACGAGTTCGATGAACGCAGCCATGCCGAATCAATCCAGGATCGCGAATCTAAGCGACAAGCACTGTGTGTTTCAGTGCGGCGACGCGATCTTCTCGTTGCCGGCGACGACCGTCCGCGAAGTCACATTGATGCCGGCAGTCGTGCCGGTTCCGCTCAGCCATCCAGCGTTGGCGGGCATCGGAAACTCTCGCAGCGAATTCTTGCCCGTAATCGATTTGGAGCCGCTCGTCGGTGACCAGGCGAAACGCTGTCTTGAATCAGGTCAATTGCTGGTCATCGAAAGCGCTATCGGCGGGTGGGCCATCGCCATCGATCGCGTCATCGCGATCGACGGCATCGAAACGCACGTCGACGCCGGCACGCGGAATGAAAACACGTTGTCCTTGCTGCTTGGTACCGCTTCATACGGTGGCCGCGTGATCAGCGTCTTGGACATCAATGGGTTGCAACGAATCGCACAGCAAACACTCGAGAACCAGTGGAACGCAGTATGAAACCGAACGTCACCTTTTTGGCAAGTCACGGTCTGGTGGCCGTCGTTGCGACCGCCGCGGCGATGACCGCTTCTTCTTTCGACAATGGATATCAATGGGTCGCGGTGCTGACCGCAGCGGTGATCGCGGCTGTCGTCGCGTCGGCCTACCTGACCACACGGATCCGGAAAGGCATCGGCCAAATGGAGACGATGCTGTTGCAACGCCAACAAACCATCGTGGCATCGGGCATCGGCGAAATCGATGCGCTCGGTTCCACCATCTTGCAAACCTCCACCCGCTACGACGAGATCGAGTCGCAGAGTCGGCAAAGCACACGAGAACTGCAAGCGATGCTCTCACGTCTGACGACGCGGGAGGGCTCCGAAGGTGCCGATTTTTCGGAACTCAAAGGCGTGCTCGGGGCGTTGGCTCGCTCCTTGAATGAACTGATGAGCCAAGTCGAAAAGGATGTCGTGGAAATCGGACGCTGCACCACCGAACTGCACAGTGAAAACCAATCCGAAGCGACTTATCGCACCACGGCTCTGCTCCAGAGCTTGACCGCGGGAGTCAGTCAGGCGACCGAACGCTTTGGTCAACTCGAAAACCAAATTGCCGAAGCCGAGCACGCGGTGAATCTTGCTCTGCAGGGAGTGCAGGAACTCAATGAAGGTGTGCAACGGATTCGTGCCAGCGGCGAGACGAGCAAGAAGAAGCTTCGATCCCTCGGTGATCCAACGCGTCAGATCAGCAGCATCGTGGGGACGATCACCGACATCGCCGCGAGAACCGAGATGCTCGCTTTGAACGCGTCCATCGAGTCCATTCGAGCGGGGGAACACGGTCGCGGTTTCGCGGTCGTTGCTGACGAGGTTCGCAAGCTTTCCGACCAAACCGTTCAATCGGCTCGAGAGATCGGTGTGCTCGCCGAGTCGCTTGAAATGCAAGCCAATGACTCGTTGGCCGCGCTCAGCCGTGAGCAGGCTGAAATCGACACGGACCTGGCGACGATTCAAGACATCCGCGACACGTTGAATGACCTGTCGTCGGTCACGAGCAATGGTCGCGAAACGGTGGTCGCACTCGCCCAGCAAGGCGCTCAACAACAAGACTTGATGCAGGGGCTCTCGGGTGGAATCGAATCCATTGCGGGGGTCACCCAGGTTGGGCGAAAACGCGCCAATCACGCGAGCTGGGCCTTGCAGTCCTTGGCCAAAACCGCGATCGATCTGGATTCGAACATCCATCGATTGCGCACTTGTGCGAATCCCAACCTGGATGCTTCGCCCGATCAACGACATCGACTCGTCGAATTGGCCAGCCAGGTCATTGAGGCGGGCAACGCTGAGAATGAGTCTTCGTTTGGTCGGGAGACGGTTTGATGAATAATGGTGATCTTTTACCGGATGCCTTCGCGGACCTTTCCGACGATGGCAATGGCACACGGCTCCAAGAGTTTTCGGATTCCGTTGAACTGCTCTCGGAGTTGAGCCAAGCTGGCCTCGAGGACATCGACGTGGGGTTGCAAGACACCGTCGAATCGCTGGCTAAACTTGCGGACTCCGTCGAAGCATCGTTATCGAGCTTCAACGATGATGATCCCAGTGTTTTAGAGTCTGTCGCTTTCATTATTGAAGCCTGTAAACGGGTCCGCCAAGCGGCACTTGACGACACCCTCGACGACGACGACGAGGGTCTCGCGCTGTTGCACGACGAAGTCTTGACTCGGCTCGAGACCGAATCACAGCAACTCAGCCAGGAGATCGAGCCGACCCGCGAATCGGATGTCGTTGCCCCGAGTCAAGAAGAGATCGCTGCTTTGTTAAGCGGCCTGACCGCCGGTTCGACCGACGCGGTGCGGTCGAACCGCGATCCCAAGCCGGTCTCCCAGAGCGGCAACGCGAAACAGCCATCGGATTCGAACGCGGAACAGATTGCCCCCGCTTCCACACCAAACAAGACATCGACCACGACCGTTGGGGAAAGCCAGCTCGCGGTTCCACAACCCGACGAAGTCGACTTGGATGAAGACCTCCGGGAAGCCTTCATGGACGACGCAACGCGTGGTCTGGAGTCAATGGAGCAGGCGCTCCTTGACCTCGAGAACAGCCCCGGTGCTGAAGGCCCCGTGAAAACCATTGGTCGCGAGTTGCATACGATCAAAGGCGCTTCGGCGAGCATCGGTATGGCCAACCTTGCCGCCTACATCCACGAAGTCGAGGAGTTGATTCGGGAGACGCAGGAACGCGGCGAGACCATCACACCCGTGTTGCTGTTGCCGCACGTCGATTTGATTCGATGCCGCGTCGAAGGCGATCAATCGCTTCCGGAATCGGTGTCATTGGCCGGAGGGGAAGCGTCGGCTGACGCACCGACGCCCGACTCTCCAGCTCCCACCGCGTCGAATGCGACCGTCGCTCGACCCGCCGAGGTCCGATCAACGACGTTGAGCGAGAGCCACGGTGATGACGAGACCGTTCGCGTCAAAGCCTCTCAACTCAACCGCTTGATGGATATGTTGAGCGAGTTGGTGATGCTGCGCAACCAAAGAGATACCGAAATCTCCGAGCTCAAAGGTATCCACGATGAACTCGTCCACAGCGTGACGCGGATTCGCATGCTGAGCCACGAGGGCGAAGCGTTGTTGGCGAACGACACCCTGGCCAATCCCGCGCTCGCCGAAGAAGGGGTTTCGTTCTCGCACCTCAACGAGGTGGCGAACGACGTCGTGGAATCGGCGCATCGTTTACGAGATTGCTACCAACCGGTGTCGGATGGCAATCAAGCCGTCTCGCAGTTCATTCGAAACTTCCGGTTGGAGCTGGTGCAGATGCGGAGGATGCCGGTGTCCGGTTTGTTCCGAAGACTCCACCGAGCGATCAGTGATGCCGCACGTACCGAGCAGAAACAAGTGCGCGTCGAGCTGTTGGGAGAGAACACGGGGATCGAACGATCGCTTCAGGAACGTATCTTCGAGCCGCTGTTGCATATCGTTCGTAACTCCGTGAGCCACGGGATTGAGACCCCCGAAGCACGAACGGCTGCCGGGAAATCGTCGCATGGAACTGTCACGCTACACGCGCATTCGGGGCCCGACTTGCTGGTCATCGAAGTGCGAGATGACGGGCGCGGACTGGACTACGATGCGATCCGTCGTCGGGGCATCGAACGCGGCTTGATCGAGAGCGACAAGTCGGTCAGTCACGCCGAACTCGCTCGATTGATCTTTCATCCCGGATTCTCGACCCGCGAGACCGCCAACCAGATCTCCGGACGAGGCGTCGGCATGGATGTGGTCTCGTCGACACTCGAACGTATGCGAGGCTGGGTTGAAGTGGATTCGGAGACGGGGTCGGGTTCGACGATCCGTTTGTCGCTACCGCTTCCTTCCATGATCCAGCATGCACTGGTCTTTCGAACCGGCGGCCAGTTGTATGCACTGCCCGCTCAAGCGGTGCGCCGCACCGGCGAGTACGACGCGTCGTTGTTGCCGATCGACCTCAATCGACTCTTGTCGGTGCAGGGAGACGTCGCCGTCGCGGACCCCACCAAGCGCGCGATCATCGAACTGGCGACCGCTTCGGCGACCATCGAGGGCGAGAACGAGGGCGACTTTGCGCTGCTGGTCGATCGCGTTTTAGGGCCGGAGGAAGTCGTGGTCCGGCCGATGCCTCCGATGCTCAAAGGGCATCCGCTCTGCACCGGGGCAACGCTGTCGGGAATGGGTGAAGTGGTGTTGCTGCTCGATCCTCGAGCGCTGGCAGAAGCACGCCAGGGTCAGGCGACGGTGGTCCCGACCTCAGCCAATAAGGCCCGTCCAATCGGCAAAACGCAACCTAGAGTTCTGGTGGTCGATGACTCCAAGAGTGCTCGATTGAAGGTGGTGCGTTCATTGGAAAAGTATCCGGTCACGATCATTCAGGCCGAAGATGGACAAGCCGCCGTGGAATTGCTCGCCAAAGAAACGTTTGCGACGGTGTTTAGCGATATCGATATGCCTCGGATGAGTGGGTTGGAATTACTGGAATCAATTCGCGCTGAACCTCGTTGGAAGGAGATTCCGGTGGTGATGATCAGCAGCCGCAGTATCGAAACGACCGGCAAGCAAGCCCGCAAGCTTGGTGCCACCGAATACATCCAAAAGCCGGCGACGACTGAACGCATCGATGAAGTCGTGAGCCAGTTTTCGTGGGCGCAAACGTCCGACATTTAGCACTCGTCATCTCGTCTCTCCCAAGCCGTTAGGAATCTTCCATGTCAGAAAAGAAAGTCCTCGTCATCGATGACAGCGCGACGATCCGAAAGCTGGTCGATACGCACTTGAGCCCCGCTGGCTATGCGGTCACCCTCGCACCGACCGCGGAAGACGGTTTGCAACTCGCCGAAGAGATTCGTCCGGACTTGATCCTCTTGGATCACCAACTGCCGGGCACCACGGGGTTTGAAGTTTGCCAACAGCTTCAAGCGTCTTCGACCCTGCAAAAGATTCCAGTCGTCGTCAGTTCGACCCTCCGCAAGAAGGCCTATGTCGAGTACGCCGACTGTGACAACGTGGTCGACATGTTGCCCAAACCGTACACCGAGGACCTATTGCGAACGACGGTCGAAAACGCGATCGAAACGGCGGCGATGATCGTCGAGTCTCAGACCAAGGGCTCAGCGGTTCCCGAAATCATCGGCGAAACATCCGATGCTGATTTGGCGGGAAGCTTCAAGGTCTTTGGTCTTCGCGAGGTCGTCGACTTTCTCAACAATGGCTCCAAGCAGGGCGTGTTGGAAGTCGAGGCGGAGCGTCTTCGACTTTGGATTTATCTTGATCGCGGACGCGTTCAAGGGATCAGCGCGACGGGACTGCTGCCGGAGGAGACACAGGACATCGTCGATCGCTTACCCGATTCGCTGCAGAGCCTTTCCGAGGTGTTGCGGTTGACGATCGCGGGTCGTGGGACGGCCGAATTCGACGGCTTCGTGCAGTTGATGGATAAACGTGTGCTCGACCCGCGGCTGACCGCGAAGCTACTGCGATTTCAGGCCGCGATGTTGATCGGGTTGGCGATGAATCGCGAGTTGAAGGGCTATCAGTTTCGAGCCACTTCAAACTTCCCGTCGTTGCAACGTGATCTTCCATTGGAAATCAGTTTGATGAGCCTGCTGGTGGAACATTCGCTGCATCGCGACGTTTCGGAGTTGCCGGAAGATGTGGCAACGCTGCGTTTCGTTCGCCGCGCTATCCGCGGTCAGAACCTGGACCGCGCGGGTTTGTCCGCCAAGCACATGAAGATCATCAATCTCGTCAGCGAACCGCGTTCGATCGACGAGCTAACGCAACGTTTGAACTGGGGCCGAGACGAGTTGCGTCGCGTGCTCAGCGGATTTGTGACCGCCGAGATTCTGGAGTGCAAGCAGGACGAGAGCGAAGGGAAATTCGTCGCCTACGAGACAAACGCCGTCGCGGCGGCTCAGTTGCGAAATGGACTGAAGGAAAACGCGAGCCGCTACGTCGGTAAGGTCGTTCGCGACACGCTGACACTTCAGTTGTTGGTCAAGCGATCGACGCCTGACGCGGTCTTTTTCGCGGTCGACACGCCGCAAAGTTGCGACGCCATTCGAGAAGCCTACACATCGGCCCAAGAGGCGTTCGGAAGCTGCCGAAAGATCGTCCTCGCACCCGCCAAGGTGGTGCAAGACTCGAACGTGCCTTGGGGCAAGTTGCTTGGTTTTGAGCCGGATCAGGTGCTTCAATCACCCTACGATTGCGCGACGCTGTTTGAAGCGATGCGGTCGTTCGATGGCAGCCCGACCGAGACGCCCGCGTTTTCGGTCGCTGAACCGGCGATCGCTACTTCCACGGAGACGTTGTCATGAGCCGTACGAGCGTCGATCAATTTCGATTTCGGATTCAAAGCGGGAGTTCAGCCCGCTTGCACGAACTGGACAACGGTCGCAGCGTCTTCATGGGTTCGGGTGACTCCTGCGGGATTCAACTGAAGGGAGCCGACGTCGCCGAGATTCACTGTTTGATTGATATCGATGAGGATGGAGTCTCGGTGCAGGACTGGGCTTCCGATTCGGGGACGCTGGTCAACGGCCGAGCGATCGAAGACAAGACCCGACTGCAACCCGGTGACACGATTCGTCTTGGAACGATCGAGGCGGTGCTGGAGGGTAGCGTCTCCGAAAAACCGGTCGAGGAAGAACTCCCGAGTGAGCCGCGGCAAGCTTCGATCGGTATGGAAGCGCTCGGACGTGACGAAGACATTGTGCGGGAAGAAGAGCCGCAAGAGTCGACGTGCCAAGCGGCGGAAACGCCGATCGTCAACGCGCCGGTCGTGAACGTGCCGACAGGACGATTGAGTGACTCCTTCGGATCGGTGGCGCCGGACAGCCCGCCGGACAGTGCGCCGACAGAGAGCCTGCAGGCCGGCTCCGATGACCCCATCCACCTCCGTGAGGAATTCAATCCGTTCACATCGGAGGTGTCCGACGCGCCGGAACCGGATGCTTCTACGAATGAGATTGCTCCAGAGGCAGAAATCCGGCCTGATGAAGACATCGGCGGTGACGACCCCTGGGACACCGACTTCAGCTCGAATCAGCTCACCGCGGAAGACCTCGATTGGGACCCGTCCACGATCGAGGACGAAGACGTCGATCCGGAAATCGTCCAGTTGTTGAAAGCGGAGATCGAGGATCTTCGAATTCAACTCGCCGAGCGTGATGAACAACTCGCCGCGTTGGAAGGTCTTGAGTCCGCGCCGATGCCGGAAGACTCACCGGGTACGAGCGAAGAGGCGGGATTCGGTAGTCAGGAACTCGTGCAGCGCGTCGAAGATCTCCTCGCGGAACTCGCTGAGCACGACGAGCGTGTTGCGACGATGCAGGAAATGCTCCAGGCCGCTGAAATGCAGAATGAAGCGCAGACCGAGGAACGCAACTGCTTGGAGACTTGGCTCAGCGAAATCGAGCAACGAATTGGCGAACGCGAATCCGAATGGCAAGCCGAGCAAGACGCGCTGCGTGATCGTCTCGAACAGGTTTCGGAGGAACGGGACCGCGCCCAGCAACATCTGCACGCCGCGACACAGCGTTACGGCGAAGTGGATGCGAGCGAAGTCGTACCGGACGAAACGCTTCAACGACTGCAGAAGATGAACGGCGAACTACAGGCCGAGTTGGAGCGGGTTCACAAGGAAAATGCCGGTTTGACGCGACAAATGTCCCGTCTCGAAAACGAAGAACCCGAGGAGCTTCAAGGCTTGCGGGCCGAGCTGGCGCAGGAGAAAGCGTCGGTCTCTCGCATGCGATTCCAACTCTCAAAGCAGTTGCAGGACATCGATACGATACCTGCGCCAAAGGATCAGCCGGATAAGGAATTCGCCTACAAGCTGCAGACGTTGCGAGAACACTTGCGCGAAATCCACGAGGAAGAGCGCGAAGAGCGCGAGAAGAAGGGCGATTCGTTATTCGGACGAATCTCCAGCTTGTGGAAACGGGTCGACGAAGAGTACTAGGGTTGAGGGCGTGCCGTGAACGATCCACTACAAACTCAGGAAAGGCCGACTGTGCGGCCCGACGCGCGCGATTCGTTGAACACGATCGTTCAGGACGTGGAGCAATTCGCACGGGACTGGATCGGACGCGTTCGGAGGATTCTCCAGCGTTCGTCACAGTTGATCGAGCGTGAATCTTTGCTCGCCGGAGCGATCGCCAAGCTCGACCAACAGAAGAGTGACTGGATGAAGCGGACCCGCGAAAAAGAAGCGGCGCTGCTGGAGCAATCCAAGATGCTCAGTGAGGCTTGGTTGGACGTCGAGGCGCAGCG
>JBCBLJ010000832.1:0-3686 GCA_038520195.1 Planctomycetota bacterium | reverse complement strand
GTCCCTACGGTGACGAAACCTGGATCGAGTCCACCGTCCGCCGCCTCGACCTCGAAACCACCCTCCGGCCACGAGGCAGGCCGAGAAAAGAGTCCTGACACCTTTGATTCACGCCGAAACCTGGATCGAGTCCACCGTCCGCCGCCTCGACCTCGAAACCACCCTCCGGCCACGAGGCAGGCCGAGAAAAGAGTCCTGACACCTTTGATTCACGCGGGCAAGTTTCTTCTTCTCAGGCCGGACAGGTGTTTCGCGACTTCTTGCGAGGCCATGTGCGGGAGATGATCTGCGAAGTCATGGCGGCCGAGGTGACCGAACTCTGCGGTCCCAAGCACCATCCGTCATCGGAGGATCACTTCCGCGCTGGCACGTCCACCGGTCGTGTTTTGGTCGAGGGAGATCAGGAAGAAGTCGTTCGTCCACGAGTCCGTCAAAGAGCGGCTGACGGCACGAGCCGTGAAGTCGAACTGGCAAGTTACAAGGCCGCTAAAGACCCTCAGCAGCTACAGGCTCAGATCGTGCAGGCGATCGTCTCAGGCGTTAGTTCGCGAGCCATCGAAGAGAATCACCCCAAGTCTCCGCGTGTGAAACGTTCCAGCGTTTCGCGGCTTTGGCGAGAGACCGGGAAGAAGTTCGTTGACGAAGTACGAGGCAAAGATCTCGGTTCGACGACCTGGTGCGCATTGATGCTCGACGGGCTCCGTTTGAGCAAAGAGCAGACTGCTGTGGTTGCTTTGGGAATCGATGCGAAAGGCAACAAGCACGTCCTGGATTTTGTCCTCGGTAGCAGCGAAAGCCTGGAAATCGCACGCGAACTGATGACGCGAATCACGAAACGAAACTTTCGATGCGAGCATCGATTGTACGTCGTTCTCGACGGAAGTGATGCTCTGCGCGGCGCGGTGAAAGAGTTCTTCAACGATAGCGTGATTCAACGTTGCTTGGTGCACAAAGAGCGGAACCTCAAAGGGAAGCTCTCCAAGCGTCATTGGGGTGAAGTGTCTCGACTGTTCACTCGGCTGCGCAGCGTCCAGGGCATTGAAGCCGCGGAGGAAGTGCTCGGCGAGCTGAAATCGTTTTTGGAACCGATCAATGCGGAAGCGTTTGGAAGTCTTCAAGAGGCGGGCGGTGATCTGCTGGCGCTGCACCGCTTGAACGTTCCCAACACGCTGCATCGCTCACTACTGAGCACCAACGCGATTGAGAACTCGTTCTTGAACACACGTCGCAAGATTGGTCGTGTGACTCGCTTTCGTGCGGAGACCGACCAAGCATCGCGGTGGTTGTCTTACGCACTCCTGGAGGCGGAGAAGGGCTTTCGCAAGATCGCCGGGCATCAATCGTTACCGCACTTGATTGCCGCTCTCTCGCGTCCTGCACCGGTCACGTGACCGCCTTCGCCGCCATTTTCAATCGCCTCGGCGATTGAAAATGACGGCGATCAATTGAATGCGAGCGACGGTACCTGTAAGTTTCTAGCAAGTGGGATCATCAACAAGTTTCAACAACAAATGGGACATCCCCCAATTTGGCATTCAATGTGAACCCGGAAGACTCGTTGTCCTGGATGGACCGAATTGTTCATCGCGAGCCAGAGAGATCTTCTCAGTCTGCCGCTATCTCGCGTTGCATGGCCGCGACAACGGAGTCCCACTCAGATTGCCGGGATGGTTCATCCCAAACTCGCAACCGATCGCCGTGGCTCAGCTCCCAATAGTGATTCATAGGAAAATTCAATTCGAGGGTCTCGACGACTCTTCTGCGCTGATCGCGATTGAGTTCGCCAAGCGGATACGTCTTGCCAAAGAACACGCCTAAACACTCCAAACGATCTCGATGGTTCGCCATCTTGTCAAAGCTCTCATCCATTGCGAATCCATTCTGCGAAATTACAAGCTCCCTTTCAGCCAAGCGTCTGAGCTCGCTTAAGTGGTACCAGGCTTCGAGCTCCTTGCCACACAAGCACCAGGTTGCCACACCAGCAACGCCGAGAGCGATGAGAAGCAGGATTGCGCGGCTCCATGTCTTCATCTGGAGTTTGCCGAAAGCGGTATTCTTTACAGAACAAAAAGGCGTGCGTGTTGACACGACGGCACGCCGGCGGCCCATCGCTGGGAAGGGCGACGCCTCAACCATCCTAACGGAGAGTACCGTGAGCTGGATGCGAAATGAACGTCTTGACGGTCGACGCTCATCTCAGTCGCGGCGGTAACAAGCCCACAGGACGGTTCGTACTCACCCAGGCAATCCAGTGGTCCCAAGAATGACAACGCGATAGAAATGCACTCGAGAGCCGCGACTGGGAACTGCCGTTCTGTGAAGGGGATTCCCCTCCGTCACTCGATTCGCAACGCGTCCGTCATCACAACGAGCGTTTTTGCCATGCGAGCGACGGGCGACGCTGACGCAGGGTGAGTTCGGCCAGGAAGAGGTCGCGTTTTCCCGTCCGTAGGGGGTGCTTCCCGCTGCGCCTGACCAAGCGTTACCATTCTACCTTTGTCGCAATCCACAACTGGGCGGGCTGATGAAGGTAGGCGTAGTCAAGGAGACGTATCCGGGAGAGTGCCGTGTTGCGGCGACGCCCGAGACGGCGCGACGACTGATTGACAAGCTCGGCTTCGAGGTCATGGTGCAAGCTTCCGCCGGTGAGGCAGCGAGCTTTCCGGATCAGTCTTATGCTGACGTCGGTTGCACCCTGGCGGACGACGCGGCGGCCATCTGGCGCGAATCCGACATCGTTCTCAAAGTACGCCAGCCGGATGACTCCGAAGTCGACGCGCTTCGCAACAACCAAACGCTGATCTCCTTTTTGGCGCCAGCGCAAAACGCGGAGTTACTCGAGCGGATCGCTGAGCAAAACGCGACGGCGCTGGCGGTCGAAGCCGTGCCACGAATCAGCCGGGCGCAAAAACTGGACGCGCTCAGTTCCATGGCCAACATCGCTGGCTACCGCGCGGTCGTGGAGGCCGCGGCGTTGTTCGGTCGCTTTTTTACGGGACAGATCACGGCCGCCGGAAAGGTGCCGCCCGCCAAAGTTCTTGTGATCGGTGCCGGTGTCGCCGGATTGGCCGCGATCGGCACCGCTCGCGGACTCGGCGCGATCGTCCGTGCGTTTGATGTTCGCCCGGAGGTCGCCGATCAAGTCAAGAGCATGGGAGCCGAGTTCCTGATGCTTGAATTTGAGTCCGACGAAGAAGGCGGCACATCGGGCGGTTACGCCAAAACGATGAGCAAGGAATTCATCGACGCCGAGATGGCGCTCTTTGCCGCACAAGCGAAAGAAGTCGACATCATCATTACGACGGCTCTCATCCCGGGAAAGCCAGCTCCAACGCTCATCACGAAGGAAATGGTTGAATCCATGCGGCCGGGAAGTGTCGTGGTCGATCTCGCGGCGGAACAGGGCGGCAATTGCGAAGTGACTGTGCCGAACGAAGTCACCAAACACGCCGGTGTTCACATCGTCGGCTACAGCGACTTGGCCAGCCGCTTGGCTCACACCTCGAGCCAACTGTACGGTACCAACTTGGTTCACCTGCTGGAGGAATTGGGCGGGGCTGAGAACTACCACGTCAACATGGACGACGACGTGATTCGGAGTGCCACCGTACAGTTGGCTCGAGGTGTGAGCCAAGCGGCTGGCCAAGTCGCTGTAGCCGACGATGTGAACACCGGCGTGTTTGGTG
>JBCBLJ010000773.1:0-4027 GCA_038520195.1 Planctomycetota bacterium | reverse complement strand
GTGCTTCGCTGACCTCACCAATCGCGCCAGCCTGAATCAGTTCGACTACTCGGCGGTAGTTTGCGTCCGCATGAATCTTTGAAACCAGAGCCGTCACCGAGGCCGCAGCGGAGGCGGGCGTCGTGACACAGATGGGCACACAGATTCATGCGGACGCAAACTACCGCCGAGTAGTCGAACTGATTCAGGCTGGCGCGATTGGTGAGGTCAGCGAAGCACACGTGTGGGTGTCGCGTGCTTGGGGATTGCAATCCGAGGCGGATGCCAAGAAGAATAAAGACCGCTTATTCGTCGCGGGGCGTCCCAAGACGGCGATGACACCGCCAACGCACCTCGACTGGGACTTGTGGCTCGGTCCCGCGCCGGAGCGTGACTTTCATAGCGTTTACTTTCCGGGTCCCAATTGGTACCGCTGGTGGGACTTCGGCAATGGAACGATGTCCGACCTCGGCAGTCATTGGAACGACTTGCCGTTTTGGGCGTTGAAGCTTGATGCTCCGAAAACCGTCGAAGCATTTGGCGCGCCAGCTCATCCGGAGATCGCGCCGGCGTCGATGACGGCAGAGTATCAGTACGGTTCGCGCGGTGATTTACCGGCGGTGAAGTTGCGATGGTACCAAGGCATCGACAAGCCCGAGATTTGGAAGCGGGGCGAGATTCCGCAGTGGGCCAACGGCGTGTTGTTCGTCGGCAGCAAGGGGAAGCTGCTTGCTGACTATCGGAAGCACGTCCTACTCCCCGAGGATCGGTTCGCTGGTTTCGTCCGTCCGGAGCAATCGATTCCCGATTCGCCGGGCCATCACGAAGAATGGGTGGCGGCCTGTTTGGGCGATGGCACCACCGGTAGCCCATTCAGTTACGCCGGACCGCTGACGGAGGCAAATCATCTTGGCAACGTCGCGTATCGCGTTGGCGAAAAGATCACTTGGGACGCGACGACGATGAAGTGCGTCGGGTGTCCTCAGGCGGATCCCTTGATTCGGCGAGAACCGCGAGCGGGATGGACGTTGGGTTAGCAGGACGCTTCCTGTTTCGCGTGATCGAAAGGCGACCCTCCCATTCGGGCCATTCGGGAGGTTGAGACTTGCAAACGAGCGTCTCTCAAGCCGCGAGATTCAGTTCCCGCGGCATGCGAGCGCTGGTCGTTATCGGTTTGCGCTTTTTTGGAAACGCAGATACTCCAGCTGGATCTCGGTCGCGCGGCGTTGGATGAGTAGCACCGACGGGGAGCTGACCATCCCATTGCGAAGAAGTTTCTCGACCGAAGCGACCGCGGCTCGGGCGGCCTCGATGGCCTTTTGAAAGGCACTGTCGGCGTCGTCGATTCTCCCTTCGGCGATTGCGAGCTGCGCTTCGGCGCTCCACCAATCCCGTTTGGCGTTTTCGACATCACCCGTGGTCGCCGTCCCGTTCTCGTAGCTGAGCTGGAAGAATCGCGAGGTTTCCTCGTGCTGTTTGACGAGTTCCTTCAACAACTTGATCTCATCGGCTTCCAGGTCGGCAAGCTTCGTTTCGCTGTTCGGATTTGGTATCCACGCTTTGTCTGTGGCTGCCGCAACCGGTGGCGTGTCTCTGTTCATGACAAATGAACGGCATCTCATTCCCGGACGGATCATCCAATCACCGTTGCGTTGGACGTTATCACAATCGATCCAGACTTCCATGGTGTCGTTCAGGCTGACCGTGGAGCCAATGTACGCGATCTTTCCGATCAACTGGATGACGCCGTCGCCGAGCTTAAAGTCGACGCGCGCGGTTCGGTCGCGCAATTCCGCGGGGTTGAACTTGGTGACCGGCACGTGGCACTTGACGCGGACCTTCGCGAGATCGATGACTCGAAACAGCTTTGCGCCTGTGGAAACGACGGCGGATGGCTTGACGCTGACTTCTTCGACGATGCCACTGATCGGCGCACGCACTTCCAGCCTTTGGATGCGGTCTTGGGTAATCTTGTATTGCCGGTTGAGTTCGTCCTCAAGTCGCTTGGCGTTGTCCATCGCGACCAGTTCCGATTTCAGCCGCAGTTCGGCTTGCCGCAACTCCGCCTGAATAGCCTGGATCTCGGTCGGGCTAACGAGTTTTTTGTCGCTCAATTCCACGGATCGTTCGAGGCTCGATCGCAAGGACTCGATTCTTTGCTCGGCTGCCGTGACCCGTACTTCGCCACTCGCTCCGTTGACGGCTTCATGGAGTTTTTGCCGGATCGCAAGTGACTCTTGGACGAGCGAAAGATTCTCCAGACGCGCGATCACGTCGCCTTTCTTGACGAGCGTCCCAGGTTGGCAAGTGATTTCGATCACTTGGCCTTCGAGCGGCGAAAAAGCGTGCAGGTCATTGACGGCGTAGGCAAGACCGAAAGACTCGAGCGGCTCAAACGTCGTTGCGTTAGCCTTCGCGGGGGCGGTCTCGGTATCCTTCGTTTTGCTATTCTCGGCTTCCTTGTTCGCCGACACATCGCTCGCTAAGTCACCCTCGTCGGTGAGGCGTTGTTGGTCGGTCTCATCAACTGCGGCGATGAGGTTGCCCAGTGCACCTTCGGGGAGGGTTTCTTGTGCGATGCTCGTTTGGGTGCCGAGGATCGCGACGACGGGGAGCATCACGAGTAGGCCCAGTGCACAAAGGGTGATCATGGAAGTTCGCTTCATCGTTGACTCCAAGGGTTGGTCGCGATTCAACAAGAGTGACATTCGCCGAGTAAACGGATGCCGGAAACCGAACACGCCCATTCCACCGGAGACGACACCGAGCCGTGGTGGTTGAAGGCGAATCAATTCAAGTAGGTCGTTGACGTAGGTCAGCTTGTCCGATCGGGAACTCGCGCGGTCGTCGGCGATCAATTCGCGTGCGAAGATTGCGGTCGATCGCAGGTACCAAAAAAGTGGATGAAACCACAGAATCGGCGATGCGATGTTCATCAGGGCGTTGCCGATGGCATCCCGTCGGTCGACGTGGACCTGTTCGTGCAGCAGGACATGCCGAAGAGTTTGCTTCCGCGAGGCATCGCACAAGAACGCCGGGAGTAAAATCACCGGCCGAAAGACTCCGAACGAAACCGGTCGGCGGTGACGTGTGGAGACTCGAACGGTGGCGCGAAGTTGCGGCGAGAGATCGTTGTAAAGTCCTTGGACCCAGTCGGGTGCCGAGACAGAGCGTCGGACCGAGATCGACAAGAGGGTTCTTGCCAAAACGATGCAGGCAATCAGCGCGGCCGCGGCGACAAGGTAAATTCGCCAGACTCGTTCGGCCCAGTGTCTTGCGATAGCCGAAGCGATGATCGGCGTTTTGGTAGCGGGTTGAGTGGGAGGCGAGACGGCGGCGCGCCCGGGGGCGAAACCAACTGGTTCCGCGTTGGCGTCGATTTCATACGTACGTGGCTCGACCGGTCCCAACGGGGACCCCGCTGGGACAACCATTGACTCAGTGTTGGCGAGCGGCTGGAGCGCGCGCGATTCGTTCGACGCAACGACCGTTCGCCATCCGTCTTTTGCAAATTTCAACGACAGTGGAATCCGCGGCAATGGAACCACTGCCATCACGAACCAGACGAGGGTGAGCGCGATCGAGAGTTCCGCCAAGCGTTGTCTCAGTAGCGGTCTGCGGACGATGAAGACCGCGAGCGTTCCGGCTACGAGCAGAACGCTGGTGCCCGTCAAGAGTCCCGCCGCACGCCAATCAAATTCGGTCACGATTTCGCTCATCGAGGATCCTCTCCCAGCTACTTGCGTCGTGATTTGTCTTGATGCTGTTTGATTAGTTCGTCGAGTCGATCGAGCTCGTCACGACTCGGTTTACGATGGGTGAACAAGCTCTGCACGAGTTGATCGACGGCCCCATCGAAGGCTGTGTCGAGCAGTTTCCCAACCATCCGCCGGGTCGTCCGTTCGCGTTTCGCGGTGGGACGATAGACAAAAGCGCGGCCTTCGGTCCGATGCGTGACGAGTCCTTTCTCCTCCATGGTTCGAAGCATGGCTTGAACCGTGTTTCGGACAATCGGAACGTCCTCACGGATCGCTTCGTAGACCTCGCG
>JBCBLJ010000315.1:0-8702 GCA_038520195.1 Planctomycetota bacterium | reverse complement strand
GTAGTCGTCGTAACCGTCTTGTGGGACGGCCGAACGATCCCATCCGACGACTACTGCGTGCACCCGCCAGGCGACGAGTCACCGGCGGCGGGCATCTGTCATGCCCGAGGACCCAACGCCGGCTTGCCGGCGCAGTGGTTGATGTACGTGATCGTCGGCGACGTCGAGGCCAGCGTCGCATCCTGTGAACGACTCGGTGGCAAAGTCCTCGTCGCCAACCGAGACATGGGCAGCTACGGCACCCTCGCCATCATCCAGGACCCCGCCGGAGCCACCCTCGCCCTCATGCAACCACCCGCAGGTGATGATGACTGAAGGAGAGATGGGTGAGGAGAGGAAACCACCAAACACACTAAATACACGAAAACGGATGAACGACGGAAAGCAAGCGACGGAGTTGCTTTTGAAAGAAGAGTGCTACCAGATCATGGGAGCATGCTTCGAGGTCTACACCGAGATGGGATGCGGTTTTCTAGAAGCGGTATACCAAGAGTGTCTGTCGCTGGAACTGAAGGAACGCGAAATCCCGTTCATCGCGCAGTCTCCTCTTGAGCTTGCGTACAAGGGTCGACGACTCGAACAACAGTACATTCCCGACTTCGTCTGTTACGGTGCTGTCGTTGTCGAGCTAAAAGCGGTCAGGGGGCTCGCAATCGAACACCGAGCCCAGGTGCATAACTACCTCCGCGCGACGGGCTATCGTCTCGGCCTGCTGATCAACTTCGGCCATTACCCAAAAGTCGAATGGGAACGGATTGTCCTCTAATCAGTCGCTTGGTTACCACTCAATCAAAAATCCGAAACGCATTCCCTGACTTCCATTTTTCGTGTGTTTTGTGTGTTTCGTGGTTCCCAATTTCCGACCGGACACCTACGGCCCGCCACTGCCCTTTCTGATATTCGCGCGATTAGTGAAGATTAGTGTTCCCGTAACCTCCGCGCTACTCCTGCACTCGTAATCGCACGATCGACTGACGCTCCCCTTTCCCGTTCAGCGTGACGCGTTTGGTTTGCACGCTGGCACCCTCTTCGCCGAGGTAGCGGATCACGGTGAACAAGGTTTCGGTGGGCGCCTTGGTGCGGTTCTGGTCCTGCCGAAAATACTTCGCTTCGACGTGATACTCTCCCGCCGGCGCGTCGGCGAGCACATACATCTCCGGCCCCAGTCCCTGGGTGACGTCCTGCGTGATCTTCCCACCGAGTTTCGTCTTGCGGTTCTGATAGTAACAGACTTCGCCGCCCGGTTCGGTCACGTGCAAGTCGACGTCGGTTCGATCGGTATTCCAGTGCATGATGACCGCGATGTCGAAGTCTTCGGCGGCGACCGCTTTACGGATCTGTCGCTCGCGAGCCCGAGCGTACCCGCCGATGCTACTCTTGGATGGGTCAAGCTTCGTGAGCACGTTGAGCAGCTCGGCCCTCGCGATGTCGCGAGCCCCCGACGCCCAACGTTGATTCCAATTCCCAGCGGTCACAAGGTCATAACAGACCATGGCGGAATCGAGGTCGCCGGACTCGGCATACGACCGGCCGAGCAAGAGCAAACACTGCGGTTGATACGGCCGAGCCTCCGCGATCCGCCAAAGAAGCGGCGCAGCTTGGTCGGCTCGCTGCCACTCAAACGCTCGGAACGCAACGCTGCGAAGTGTGTC
Organism: Planctomycetota bacterium; assembly: GCA_038520195.1. Lineage (GTDB taxonomy): Bacteria > Planctomycetota > Planctomycetia > Pirellulales > Pirellulaceae > Stieleria. The sequence goes on along the minus strand of JBCBLJ010000315.1, from coordinate 7,050 downwards.
GACATCCGATGGTTTGGCTTCGATCAACGTACTCGCCGTTTTCAACGCGTCGTCGGCTCCGAACTTGATCAGCATTTGCTCCGCTTCGGTCATCACCGAGTCGAACTCCGGCCGCTCAAGGGCGAGTTCATCCAGATACGTTTGCGGCATCTGACTCTTGAGGTAACCACGGCACTCCAAGGGGCGCGGCGCGAACTGAAATGCCGAGTCGGGCATCTGCTCGATCGCCAATCGTAGAGCCGTCGAGACCTTGACCAGATTCGCTTTTTCCAAGGAGTCGACCCAGGCGACGAAACGTGAATGCGGATTGGCTCGCTTGGACTGGCTTTCGGCTTCCAAGCGTTCGATGGAACGAGTCACCGACGTGCTAGCGATCACGAGTTGATCTTCTTCCGGTGAAGTGTTCACACCAAAGCGTTTGTAATCCGCTTCCGACTCCAACATCACCATCGAGCAGGTGCGACCGGGCACACGGAAATAGCGAGCATAGGCGATCGCGATTTGTTCGAGCCCCACCGCGTGTGGTTCCAGGCGTTCGACGGCGAGTTGACCGTACAGCCGAGCCGCTGCGGGTGACTTGACGGCGAGCTTCGGATCGATGGTCAACGCTTCGGTTTCGCTTCCGCGCTGGAAAACGAGTTTGATCGGGCCGGTTCGCTCACCGACGCCGCTGACCACGAGCGGCTGACCGGGATAGATCGTGTCCGATGCACTTTGCACGAGTACTTCGGTCGCGCCATCGGCGCTGACGCTTGCCAGTCGCCATGGCAAGCTGCGATGGGCGACGGCAGCGGTTTTCAGTTCTTCGTTTTCGGCGACGGAGAACACGGCACCTCGGGACGCGTCCGCGAGCAACCGCAACATGACCCGATCACTGGGGTGCCCGGCCATCTGGTAAGCGAACATCGCCCCGCCGCCGTCTTCGCCTCGCGAAGCGACCTGGGAAAGCGCGGCCAAGTCGGTGATGCCCCACGTCGCGACGGCGTCGCTTAGCAGAAACAGGTTCGGTGTCGAAGCGACTTTGGTCGTGTCTTGCCAGGCGATCTTCTTCGCGGCCGAGATCGCGCTGTGCAGATCGGTCGCACCTTCGAGTGCCAAGTCATCGGCCATCTTTAAGAACTCTGCGACGTTCTCTTCGTTGTTGGCGACGAACGTTTCGTTCCACCATCGCTGCTGGACGTTGAACATCATGACCGCGAATTCATCGATGCCGTCGCGGTTCTCAGTGAGGATCGCTTCGAGCAACTTCAGCCTTCTGGAGAATGCGACGGGCCGATCGCTCCACGAGGTGTCGAGGAGGAAAACGGCTTGACGACTCTCAAGCTTGGCGGCTTGCTCCGGCAAGTCCGCGAGAACGCGAGTCGCGAAGTATTGATCGCCGAGTTCACCGGTGTGGTTCAGCACGATCGACTCGGTACCGGACAATCGCACCGAGTAATCGCGCGGCGGCGCGGCCTCGTAGCGATAGTACGCTCGTCCGCCAGAGACAAACGCATCCATCTCGGGCGTGAGTTTGGCTTCCGTTCCTGGCAGTGCCGCAAGATCGAATTCGACGCGACCTCCGGCTTCGTCTTCCGGCAAGTCGAGCGTGAAGAGCCGATCGTCATCGAGGTCCTTCAGCGAGACGTCATAGCCGACCACGATTCGATGCAGCTTCCTCGGCATCAGAGGAAAGACCTTGGTTTGAAAAATACCAGGACCGGACCACTCGACCAGGGCAGGATCGACGCGGCGACGAACGGTTTCTTCGTAAGCCAGCGCGGCCTTTTGCTTGGGCGTCACGTAGGCGGTCTTCACGCCGGCGAAGATCGAGCCCGAGTCGGCTTTGTACTCGGGGTCCGTCGCGCGGCGGGCGAGATCGCTGCCGGTCGAATCGGTCTTGTCACGCAGTGCCGTCAGCATCTGCTCCGCCGGATCGACAGGCGGTTCGATGCCGCCGCCCTTGCCGGGAGTCGGAGGCTGTGGTTGACGCGGTGGCGGCACGACGTTGGTCGCTCCAAACGCGAAGTAGTGGAGCGACGCGTCATCGGGCAACCGCAATAGGAATTGGCCTTCGAGTTGTCGTGGGCGATCGTTGTAGTAGTACAGGTCGAACATCACGCGGGCGCGGAAGCCATCAATGCGAACATACGTATCGCGGGCGGTGAGTTTCAAATCGTCGTGGTGGCCGATGCTCAACCGGGCGCGATTGGTCGATGCCGAAGCGGGCTTCCAAGTCTTTGGCTTGGCGGGTTGAGCAAGCTTCTTCTGACGAAAGGCTGCCATCCGCTTTTGAAGTTCGATCAACGTCGCTTCGGGAGTGCTTTCCTCTCCCTCGGCCGCTTCTTGAGGAATCCCCGCCTTCTGCTCAATGTCGGCGATCATCTCCCTCACGCGGTTCACGTCGGCGGTCGAGCCCTTAAGGAGGATTTGACCAAGCTCGGGCACGAATTGAACTTGCACATCACCGAGCACACCCTCACCGGTGTCAGCCGACTCGGAAGATCGGTTTGTCGGCTCTGATTCTTCGACAACGCTCAGTCTCTCGGAGGCGTTTTGACTTTGCAGCCGAATGGTACGAACGCCACTGTCCTTTGACTCCGGCGCAACTGCCATCTCAGCAATCTCGTCGACGTCACCGAAGGGCTCTGTTCGCTGACTGTTCAGGAAACGCCGCCGTCCAGATCCACGGCTCTCGCCGTCGGAACCGCTCGTGATATCAGAATCAGAACTCGGCAGCCCAGAGATCGCGTCGAAGCCGGCGGTGACGGGTTGGGCCGAACGCCCCTCGGTCGCACCGCCGCGACTCATGTCCATCGTGCCCATGCCCATTTGCATACCAGCCACGTCCTTTCCGTCCATGTCCATTCCGCCCATCATGTCCATCATTTCCGTTCCGGCCATGTCCATGCCGCCCATCATCCCCATCTCCATGTCCATCTCCGCAGACGCTGCGGGAGCATTCCGCCCCACGCCGCGTCCGCCCATCTCCATTCCGCCGCCCATCATGCCCTCGACCGGATCCAGTCCCCCGCCTCCACCGCCAAGCCCTCCACCGCCGCTGAATCCATCTGCTGTCCGAGGCTTCACTGGCATCGGTGCCGTGGGGGCTGGCAAGGGATCTGTCGAGGCTCGGCTGATCTGCGCCGACCAATCGGCTTTACGGCCGCGATCGGATGACCCTCCCGGCAGGTTCAAGCCGGGTAAGTCCTGATTACCCGCGTCGCTCTTGCCGTCGCCGCCCTCCTCGAGCATCTCCGCCCTCGCGGCTGGGTCGGATTCGGAAAAACCGCGTCCGCCAATCGGCGTCGCACCCGATGCTTCCCCCCTCGATGCATTTGCAGGCGATAACGCGTCACTCCCCTCTCCATGACGAAAAGCCAACGCACCCTGAACTCGCGCACTCAACTCGCTCGCCGGAACCGACATCGCCGGCGGCGAGACGCTTGCATCCCACGGTCCATCCATGGCCGACAAAGCCGAAGCCTCTTCCGTTTCAGCGGATTCCACTTCGGATAACTCGGCCGGCTCGTCGGTAGACGGTTCTTCGAGAAGCGATTGCTCGTCTGCCGCTCTATCACCAACCGCATCTTTGATCGCCGCTTTATTCGCCGATGGCTCAACGCTCGACTGACCACTGCCCTTCTCTACCCAGATCCCTGACGCCAACTGCGGGCGTTGATACGCGATAAACGCAAGAGTCCCCGCGCAAAGCACCAACGCGGCGGTCGCCAAAACACGATACAGCTGACGTGACTTCGAAGGCCCTCGCGATATCGGCGTTACTACCGGAGGAGCCTCGACCGGCGGCGCAACCACTTCGTCTTTCGACGCCGCTTCAACCGCCGCCAACTGTTCCGCGGTCAGCGTATCGCCGCCGCCCAGCATCCCACCGAACGCACCCTCAAGCACATCGACGGTGTCTCGCAAGCCTTCAAAGTGCTCTCGCAACTCCGACGACTCTTGAAGCGCCGTTCGAATCTCAGCGCTTTGCGTGTCGTCCAACTCGCCGAGCAAGTAAGCCGTCAATCGCGGGTCATTCTTGTCGATCATGATTCGATCCGATGAAAGTTTTTCTTAGCCGTCGCCAACTCAACCAAACAGTGCTTCTCAAACCGGGCAGCGCTACGCGTCTGACACTTGCAGCCGCTCGCGCAACTTGCCCAGTGCCGTGTGTAGCAAGTAGCCGACGTTGGTCGTCGTCAGCCCCGTCGCTTCACTGATTTCGCGATACGCCAAACCGGCGTGGAATCTCAGTCGAAGCACCTTCTGCTGGTTCTCAGTGAGATCGCCGATGAAGCGGAGCACGCGAGCGCACTCCTCCGACGTTTCCGTTTGGTGAGCCGGATCGATCGAAGCGGCATCACCCGCTGTCTCCGTCGACTCAACAGTCTCAGTACTGGTGGTCATCCGTCGTTCCTTTCGCAAGCGGTTCAGTGCGAAGTTGTGACAGACACGAAACAGCCAAGCCGGCTCGCGGCCCGAAAGTTCGTCCAGGGATTGTTTGCAGAGTTGCAGAAACGTGTCTTGAACCACGTCTCGGGCCACATGCTCATCCCGGACGATTGACCGCGCATAACGGATCAGCGGGGTTTGATGCTGCTGCACCATCTCCCGCACCCAGCACTGCTTTTCGCTGCCGTGGTTGTCCGTCATCGTCGCCTTGACCGAGGGGTGTCAGTCGTTGGAACACACCAGGAACGGCTTTATTAGAGAGGGAATCGAAAAACTCCGTCCCAAGAGCCCGGCGGGCGTCTTGATCTGCGACGCCCATGCCGAACCGATCGCGAGCATCCATCCAAGAACGCTCCCCCCCGTATTCCAGGCGTTCACACCCGAACACTAAGGGCGATTTCGACCACCTTCCAGTTGATTTTGTTAATTTACAAGGAATATGGGGCTTGGTGCATTTGAAACGGCGGTGGCTCCCTCTATCCTTCCGCACGTCCGGAAACCGGAAACCATTTCGATATCAAACCGCCACGAGAATCCAATGCGACTGCTTTTGTTCGCCGTCCCATTTTTGTTTTTGGCCAGCTCGCTGTCTGCCGCCGAGGTGACCGCGACCTTTTCCGCTCAAGTCGAAGAAGACGAGATCGATGCATTCGGCGGCGAAGTCGACCAGGCGTTTTTCAACGTCCAGGGAGATGACGACGCGTTCACCGTCTACACACTGGCTGACTTCGACTCCGCGATGCTTGGCTTGTCGAACCTGTCCATCGGAGATGTTACCGGCATCTCTCTCTCCCTCGCGCAGGACAACGCGTTCTTCAGTGCCGACGGAGCCCTGGAATTCTTCCTCGCCGAAGACACTCGAGTGGTGACCCTGGATGATACCGCCCGCTACATCACCGATGGCGACAATGTGGGAGCGGAAGTCGTTGGCGATGCGTTCGGTACACTCCACTCGCTCGGCACCGGCAATTACGCACAGACCAATGATGGAGACGTCGACACCTTCGCGTTCAGCCTTGATGCCGCTGGCGAACAGTTCTTGATTGATCAAATCAATTCCGGTGGCATTCTTCGGATCATCGGAACGCCCGGCGACTTGGGCGTCCAAGCGACTTACAGTGGTGCGACCAGCCTGTTGGATCCGGCCGCAGCACCACTCTTGTCGGTGACAGCCATCCCCGAGCCCGGTGCCGCCACGATGCTCGCCTTCGGTCTCGTCGGCCTCGCTGTCCGTCGCCGACGCCGCTAGAGAGTCGGCGTTACAATCGCGTGAGAGTCTTCTGAGCCGTTGCCCCTATGGGACCGGCTTTTTTTGTGTCGCGAAGTGATGGACGAAAGTTGCTGGTGCGAACGTGCACACCCATACGAAGCGACACGAAAACTGATTTAGAACGGCTTCAATTCGTCCGTGGGCTCGTTGCTCTCGATCGTCTCTTTGCCCTCCACGGGCTCACCCACGATCGGCGCTTTGCCCTCGCCCAGAATCCGATCGATCTCTTCATCGGAAAGACCTTTGAGGGAATCCCCGTCAACCTTCTCAAACTGGACGTCTTCTTCCTTCATATCATCGATCTCAATCATGCCTTGGTCTTCTTCCGGGTCGCGACGTTCGACCGGGTCCTCCAGACCAAAGTACTCTTCCGAAGGCTTCTCACCACTGCCATAAATGTCAGCCGAAGGCGATGGCGGTTGGCGGTAGGGATAGCACTCCTCGGGTGCCAACCTTCCGAGCGGCCCGATTCCGCGGAAACGTTCTTCGAAGAAAACGATCTCGTGTGACTCGAGAATCGTTCCCGTTTGCAACTCAAGGTTTGCCAACTCCGTGTTGTACTGAGAGAGCGCCTGGGCCTCAGAACTCACGGCGTTTCCCCAATCGCTGATCGCCTGCAGCACGACAATGAACTGCACCAGGCCTTCATTGAATTGGGCCAGTTGCTGCTCCAAATTGATTCGAGCCGCTCGACGCACGGCTTGGAACCTCTCGTATTGGGAGTAGAACTGATCGAGATTTCGCAGACTCAGCGCGAGCAGGTGCTGCATTTGATGCAAACCCTGATCCAAATTCGCGCGGTCTCGTTGAAGGATCAGTCGCTGTTGCCGTAAACCTGCTCGGCCCGCACGCAGTCCAAACGGGACCGAGAAATTGACGCCCAACGACCAATCGGTAAACGCACCATCAGCGCTGCGAATCCGATTGCCCGCCGGAACCACACCTTCCAATCCATTCCATCGGTACAGCGCAACGCCGTTGAGCACCGGACGCGCCTGGTTGTCAGCCAGGATCAACTGTTGCTGATCGGCCTCGAGAATCAACTTGAGTTCGATGATGTCCGGCCGTTGTCGTTGGGCAAGATCGTTGATCAGTTCCCAGTCCACCGCGATCCGCTCGTCGGCCATTGGAGTCGTCGGCGTGGTCAACTCCGATTCGTAAGGCGGGAGGCCAAGAATGTTTAGCAGCGCCGCTTGTCGCTGCAGGACATTGGCCTGGGAAGCGAGCAGCGTCGCGCGAAAATTCTCCAGCGCAAGTTGTGTTTGCGCAAGTTCCCCTTCGTCGGCGTCGCCCACGTCGACGCGAGCCTGGGCACGTTCATTGGCAAACGTCGCCTGCTTGACTTG
>JBCBLJ010000333.1:0-8451 GCA_038520195.1 Planctomycetota bacterium | reverse complement strand
GCTCGATGAGATCCCCGAGCCAAATGCGGATGGCAGCATGCTGGACCACACGGTGGTGCTGTTCGGGAGCGGGATGGGATACGGAGGCACGCATTCGAACCGCAACCTTCCGATTCTCGTCGCTGGCGGAGGGTTTGACCACTGCGGCCACGTCGACACGCGGGATTCGGGTGGAGACAACATGCCGTTGTGCGATCTCTATGTCACCCTGCTGAAACAGTTCGGGCTGGAGTACGACCAGTTCAATCAAAGCAGCGGTGCATTCAATTTTGCGACCGGTAAGGCGTAGGGAGGAACATGATGAATCGAATCGGTCTTGGGTCGATTGTCCTGGTCGCGATGGTGCTTGGAGCGACAGCTTGCCCGGCAGATGTCGCCCTCATGAAACAACACTGCGGGAAATGCCATACCGGGCGCAAGCCGAAGGGTGATTTCAACCTGCATGACTTGGGTCGTTCGCCCGACGAGGAAAACGCAGACTTCTGGGTCAGTAGTCTGGAGCGAGTTCGTGCCGGCGAGATGCCACCGGCAAAAAACAATCGCATGACCGACTCGGAGCGACAGAAGCTCAAAGCGTTTCTTCAGCGGCAAATTACTCTTTATGAAGAGCGTGTCGAACAACCGCTGCAGACGCCGCCGAGACGCCTCAACAACCGCGAACTTGAAAACAGCCTGTGCGACGTCCTGTTGATCGAACATGTTGGATCACATGATCCTTTGGCGATGCTCTTGGGCGACACGCTTCATGATGGTTTTGACACGCACGGCCAAACTCTGGGAATGAGCGAATACCATCTCGACCAATACGTTTCGGCGGTGCGTCGAGTCCTGGATCACGTCATTTTGTCGGGCCGCCGGCCCGCGACCAAGCGTTACGAAGTCACTCCCGCGTTATTGCACAATGTGGACACGGCCAATCGCAAACGTCGTGAGAACACCGTTCGCACGGATGAAGGAGTTGAAATTCGTGGTACTCGCATCCGGACTTACTGCGAGAACTTTTTGAAAGCGCCGGCGACCGGCTATTACCGCGTGGTCGTTCGCGCCAAAGCGCTCGATCGCCACGTCTATTCGCAGGACGAAACGGGGATCTATGACGAGGATCCGCTGACATTGCGAATGCACCTCGGCAAACGATTGACCGACTTCGAGCTTTCAGAAGGTAGTTCGCAATCGTTCGAGACGACCTTTTGGCTCGCCGAAGGAACGACGCTGGAGTTCTCTCATCTCACCGATGGGCTGCGGATGAGGGGAAATGGCAACTTCAAGTTTCAAAACCGAATTGCCCACGACTATATCAAGGCAACCGATCAATCGCTTTATAAGCGAATCGTCACCAACGAGGTTCCGAACGCGAAGACACGAAGCTCGCAGCCCGAGCACTGGGTCCATTGGGTTCCCTATTGGCAGGGACCACGACCGGCGATTGGCGGAGTGACCATCGAAGGACCGATCTACGAGTCATGGCCGCCGGCTAGACAGGTCGCACTGTTGGGCGAGAACCCAAACGTGAAGGACGCTGAGCGGATTCTCAGGCCAATCGCGCAGCGAGCCTGGCGCCGACGGGTCTCGAACCAAGAGCTAGCCCCGATCGTCGAACTGGTTAAGTCTCAGCAGGTTGAACTCGGTCAGATCGGTGCACTGAAAGAGGGAATCATCGCGATTCTGGTCTCGCCTTCGTTTCTGTTTTTGAACCCGGAAGACGTCACGCCGCAAGAGCTGTTTGCAACCAAGTTAGGATATCTGCTCGGCAGTACCACACCCGACGACGAACTTTATTCGAAGGTGCGATCCGGCGAGCTCGATTCGTTCCCGTCGATTGTTGACGAACTGAGACAACGAATTCAAAGCGGACGAGCCGACGAGTTCTTGCGGGAGTTTCCCTATGCCTGGCTTCAACTCGATCGCATCAACTTTATGGCACCGGATGTGGATCAATACCCGCTGTATGAGAAGAAAGCCATCGGCAAAGACATGACCGATGAGGTCGTCGCCTTCTTCCGGTATCACGTCCAGCAGAATCGGCCCGTTCCGGAGATGCTGACCGCGGACTACTCGTTCGTCAACGCCGATCTCGCGAAGGTCTATGGACTCGATGACGTTCCCGACGATTCCGTTTTGCGTAAATACACTTTTGGCGACGGACGACGAGGCGGCTTCCTCGGCATGGGTGCGTTTCTGACGCTGACGGCAGACACGCTGAGTACATCACCGATTCACCGCGCGGTCTATGTCATGGAGAATTTCATGGGAATCCACCCCGCGCCGCCGCCATCGAATGTCGAAATCACAGAGCCCGATATTCGTTCGGCACGAACGATTCGAGAGGTGCTTGAAGCGCATCGCAGTGAAGCGACCTGTGCGGCCTGCCATCAAAACATCGACCCATTCGGCTATGCTTTCGAGAACTTCGATCCAATCGGCGCGTGGCGGGATGAGTACGTGGATGTCTCGACGCCCGTGGGCGACCCGACGGCGTCCCGGAAAAGGCAAGCCGAACGGAAGATTCCGGTCGATGCCTCGTCGACGTTTCTGAGCGGTGCCCATTACGAAGACATCAGAGAGTTTCGTAAACTCATGCAAAACGATGTTAGTCGCGATCGCTTTGTCCGCTGTTTTATTACCAAGGTATTAACCTATGCCAATGGTGTCGAACCGGACAACTTCACCGAAGTGGAAGCAATCGTGGCGCAGTCCGCAAAACACGACTATCGAATCCTGGAGACGATCGCGGCGATCATCGACAGCCCACTCTTTCGGGAGATCGAGCGGGATGACTCGCTTTTCGGCGCGACCGTCGGGAACTAGGCATCTCAGTACCCACGATACTCCGCTGGGTACTTGTAGGCCGTTGGCAGCAGCAGCGTCGACGATCGTGAAGAAGGAGAACCCGTGAATCAAGACGACAATGTGTCCCGCGTCAGTCGGCGTGCGAGACCCGCGTGGCGCGGAATTCTGCAGCTTAGACTCGTACGTCTTGCCGGAGTGGTCTTCACCGTTCTTGTCTGCGCGATGACGACGCTCAATGCTGAAGACGACTCGTCTCCGAGATTGGCCCTCGGCCAAGGCACCATGTCGGGTGAAGTTTCAGCGGACTCCGCGTTCATTCAGACACGACTGACGCAGGGAACTGAGCTGAACAACGATGGCGCTTTACCTGGAAGAAAAGGCGTCGTTCGCTTTGAATGGGCCACCGACGAACGCTTTACGAATTCGTCCTTCACTGAGTACCACCGCGCGATTGGCGAACAAGACTTCATTGTCCGTCACCAGCTCCAAGGACTTCGCTCGGATACAGAGTACTTTTACCGCGCGATTTACGGTGTTTCCAAAGACGACACCACGCAGGGGCCAACCTGTTCCTTTCGCACACTTCCCGGCGGTGATTCGCAGCGGGAAGTGAAGTTCATCGTCGGAAGTTGCATGAACTACATCAAGTTCATTCACGGACGCGAAGGTAACGCGAAAGGGCCGATCACCGCGACCGAAGCCGACAAACGCCTCGGCTTTCCCGCATTCGTCGCGATGAAGGAACGGAAGCCGGCGTTCTTTATCGGAACAGGCGACATTGTCTACTACGACAACCCGTTCCGTGTCGCCAAGACGGTCGAAGAACTACGGAAGTGCTGGCAGGAACAGTTTCGTTTCCCACGAATGGTCGAGTTCTTTCGCGATGTTCCGGCCTACTGGTCCAAGGATGACCACGACTTTCGATTTAACGATTCGGATAATGAAAGAACACGACCACCCTTACCCGCGACGGGGATCGGGATGTTTCGTGAACAGTTACCGATCGCACCAACCGGTGATGTGGCCTCACCAAATTATCGAACGCATCGGGTTAGCAAGGACCTTCAGATCTGGTTGACCGAAGGTCGCGACCACCGATCGCCCAACAAGTCTCCCGATGGACCGGCCAAGACCATGTGGGGTTTCGAACAACGCGAGTGGCTCCAGTCGACGCTGCTGAAGAGCGACGCGAAGTGGAAAGTGATGGTAAATCCTACGCCGATGGTCGGTCCCGATGACGGTTACAAGAAAGACAACCACGCGAACCTGAAAGGCTTTCGGCACGAAGCCGACGCGTTCTTTGAGTGGGTCAAGAAGCATCAACTAGAACACAACCTCATTTTGATCTGCGGCGACCGACATTGGCAGTATCACAGCATTCACCCCAGTGGCGTTCACGAGTTCGCATGCGGTGCGCTGAATGACGAAAACGCGCGATTGGGAGTCTCGCCCGGCGCGGACTCGGGCAGCGACCCCGACGGAGAAGTCCGCCAACTATTCACGTCTCCCGAACCGAGCGGTGGTTTCTTGCAAGTCGACGCGGGCGAATCGCTGAAGATGACTCACTTCACGGACGATGGCAAACTCCTTTACACGGTGAAGCTTCCATGGACTGGCGAGTAGCACGCGATCCAGCGCGAGTGGCGATGGCTGGAGTATCGCAATCCGTCCGCGTGATCTTTTTTGTATTCGCTGTCCTCTCGGGCGGCCGCGTTTTTGCGCAGGCGGAGACACCGCCCAACGTGCTCTTCATCGCCATCGACGACTTGAACGATTATGCGCTCGGGCTGAATCCGGCATTTCGAGCTCAAACACCACACATGGACCGACTCGCCGGACAGGGCACACTCTTCACCAACGCCCACTGCGCCGCGCCGGTTTGCAATCCTTCCCGTGTGAGTGTCGTGACCGGTGTGTCGCCTGCTACCAGTGGCGTCTACATCAACAAAGATGACTGGCGAGAGAACGGGTCTTTGCAGTCCATCACCACTCTTCCCCAGCACTTCAAGGACAACGGTTACAAGGTCATCGGCGGTGGGAAGCTCTACCATGCCGCGAATCTTTCCGAGAAGATGCTCGGTGGCTATTTCGATCCGCGACCCTGGAACGAGTACTTCCCGTCAAAGCAAAGACAACTGCCTGACGAGTTCGTTCCGCCTGGCCGCTCGGTCAACGGGTCGAATCAGTTTTACGGGGGCCGCTTTGATTGGGAAGCGCTCGACATCAGCGACGACGAAATGGGAGATGGTCGAGTCATCGCGTGGGCCGAAGAGCAGCTCGCCTCCGAACACGACAAGCCGCTGTTCTTGAGTGTCGGCATCTATCGACCACACATTCCTTGGTACACGCCGAAACACTGGTTCGACGAGTATCCCATCGACTCGGTCAAGCTGCCGTTAGGCTCCGACCCTGATGTGCTGGATCTTCCGAAGGTCGGGGCAGACATGACGAAACGCTCGTGGCATCAATGGCTTGTCGATCAGGAGAAATGGGACGACGCCACACAGGCGTACCTTGCGTCCGTTAGTTTTGCGGATGCGATGGTCGGCCGATTGATGGAAGCCTTGGACAAGGGGCCGCTTCGCGAAAACACGATCGTTGTGCTCTGGTCTGACCACGGCTATGCGCTTGGTCACAAACAACACTGGGAGAAACGCGTTCTCTGGGAACAAGCCACTCACGTGCCATTGATTGTGGTCGACCCGCGCATCGAAGGAGCCGAGAGCAACCGTTGTGCCAATCCGGTTAGCTTGCTGGACCTCTACCCGACCTTGTCGGATCTGTGCGGGCTTGAGAAGCCGCCGCATCTGGAGGGTCAGAGCCTGAAACCACAACTTCTCGACCCCGACGCCCAGGCCGATCGGGTTGTCGTCACCACCTACCAATTCGATAACCACTCTTTGCGGTCGAAGCATTGGAGATACATTCGATACGAAGACGGAAGTGAAGAACTTTACGATCATCGCGTGGATCCCGCCGAACGCAACAATCTTGCTTCCCTCGAATCGTCGACTGATATCAAGCGTCGATTGTCGATGTGTTTGCCGCAGAAGAACGCCCCGCAGACAAGCAAACGAGGCGTGCGTCGATCCGCAACGGACTCCCGCCCCAATCTTGTTCTCATGATCGCCGACGACATGAATTGGGACGACTGTGGCTGCTACGGTCACCCATCGATCCGCACCCCAAACATTGATCGCCTGGCGTCCGAGGGCCTGAGATTCGAGCATGCCTACCTGACGACGAATTCCTGCAGTCCGTCGCGTGCCAGCATCATTACCGGCCGGTATCCACACAACACGGGGGCCGAACAACTTCATTGGCCGATTCCGTCCGGAACAAACACATTTGTGCAACGGCTCAAGACAGCTGGCTATTACACCGCGGCGGCGGGAAAGTGGCATCTGGGTGATGCCGTACGTGATCACTTCGACAAAATCTATGAAGCATCCACGGCAGGCTTCGTCCTACCTTCCGGTCAGGACGGAAAACCGTCCAAGATGATCGCTGCCCAGCCGAGCGGTTGCGAAGACTGGGAGAAGGCGATCGATGAACGAGACAAGTCCAAACCGTTTTTCATGTGGTTGGCCGCACTCGATCCGCACCGAGAGTATTCCGACCGCGCGCTCGATCCTCCCCACATGCCATCCGATGTAATCGTTCCGCCTCACCTGCCAGACACGCCCGATGTCCGAGAGGACCTGAGGATGTACTACGACGAGATCGGACGCCTGGACAGCTACGTTGGAAAAGTGATGGCGAAGCTTTCGGACCAAGGAGTCGCCGACAACACTCTGGTTTTATTCATCAGCGACAATGGACGTCCTTTCCCGCGTGACAAGACGACGCTTTATGACGGTGGCATCCGGACTCCGTGGATCGTGCGTTGGCCCGATAAGATCACCGCTGGCGAGACGACCGATGCACTCGTCAGCTCTGTCGATATCGCCGCGACATTCATCGAGTTGAGCCATGGATCGGAACAGGCCAATGCCCCCGGGTTCCTCTCCTCTTCAGAAGGCAAAAGCTTTGCCCACGTACTGCGCGATTCGACGCGTTCCCATCGCCAATACGCCTTTGGCGAGGACCACTGGCACGACTACGAAGACCATGCGCGATGCGTCACCGATGGCCGATTCAAGCTGATTCGCAATGACTACGTCGACTTACCGTCGACTCCGTCGGCCGATGCCGGTCGCGGCCTGTCATGGCAAAACATGCTAAAGCTAAACGCTGAAGGAAAACTCAAACGCGAGCAGAAGGCTTGCTTTCGATCGCCGCGTCCGGCTTGGGAGCTTTACGATCTACGACGCGATCCCGGGGAACTCACCAATCGCGTCGATGATCCGGCGTTCGCATCGGTCCGATCTCGTCTTCAAAAGGCGCTTCAACGGTGGACGAAAGAAACAGCCGATTACATTCCCTCCCGTCGAACACCCGATGAATTCGATCGTGTTTCGGGCGAACCGGACCACAGTGTCCGCAGAAGACCACGGCCGTCGAAGCTGGAGATGTTTGGCACGAACGGGAAGTACTGAGCAGATTCCGGATGCGGGGAAAAGGCGACCTCGGACGTCATCTCGAGCCCGCCCTCGCTCGTGCTACACTAGTGAGTCCGTTTGATGCCCCTCGTGATCTGAATTCCCATGAAATTCGCTCCTTCGTTTGCCCGCTGGTTACTCGCCGTTGCTCTCCTCGGCATTGTTTTAGTGTCTTCCTCCGCAGCGGCGGAGGGTGACTGGATCGCCCTGTTCAATGGGAAAGATCTTTCGGGATGGACGCCCAAGATTCGACATCATGAGTCGGGTGAGAACTACGGAAATACTTTCCGTGTTGAAGACGGGTTGCTCAAAGTTCGATATGACGACGACGCCTATCCGAGCTTTGACGAACGATTCGGGCACCTCTTCTACAAAGATGTCTACTCACACTATCGCCTTCGAGTCGTGTATCGCTTCGTCGGCGAACAGTGCAAAGGTGGCCCCGGATGGGCCTTCCGCAACAGCGGCCTGATGCTTCACGGTGAGTTGCCTCGGACGATGACGGTGGACCAGGATTTCCCAAAGTCGATCGAGGTCCAATTGCTTGGCGGCAATGGCACAAAGAAACGCACGACGGCGAACCTCTGCACACCCGGCACACACGTGGTGATGAACGGAAAGCTCTTTAGGCCGCATTGCACAAGCTCAAGTTCGGAGACTTATCACGGCGATCAATGGGTGACCGTTGAAGTGGAAGTCCGCGGCTCCAAAGTCATCCGACACATCATCGATGGCAAAGTCGTGCTCGAATACAACGAGCCGCAACTAGATGACTCCGATGCCCACTCGGTGATGCTCGCGGATCGCCGAGGCGGTAACATTCTGGAGAGCGGAACGATCTCGCTTCAATCTGAAAGCCATCCGTGCGACTTTAAGTCGGTCGAAATCATGGTGCTCGAAGAGTAACAGGAAGATCCCCGTACGTTGCCAGGGAGCTTGGGGGCACCGGTGGAGCGAAAGGTTAGAGTCTTGATCGTGGATGATTCCGCGGTCTACCGTCAGGCGATCCGCGAAGCGCTCTCCGAAGTCCCGACACATCATCGATGGCAAAGTCGTGCTCGAATACAACGAGCCGCAACTAGATGACTCCGATGCCCACTCGGTGATGCTCGCGGATCGC
>JBCBLJ010001192.1:0-1634 GCA_038520195.1 Planctomycetota bacterium | reverse complement strand
GTTGAACAAGCGATTGCGGCGCAGTTCATCAAGGGCACCGTTGCCAATCGTCTTGAACGCGTCGACGTCGCATGGGACGTCGATTGCGTCATGGATATCGATGGCTCGAAGTACTCCGCGCAAGGCGACGCGTTTTCGGATCATGTGGCGAAGGCGTTGGGAACGAACCAACAGTTTGCGATCTATTGCGGGCATTCGGGGCCCAGCGGCATGATGACACGGAAAGGCAATCTTTCCTTCGAGGCGATGCTTGGTGACTCCGAACCCAAGGGAAGAACGGGCGTCTTTTTGACCACGGGCTGTTACGCTTGTCAGGCGAGAGGTTTTGGTGGACAGGGATACGGCCTCGACCTGCTCGGAGCCGCCGAGGGACCGGCAGCGGTGATCGGCGCCTACGCGGAATCCTACGCCGCTGCGGGCCAACTTGCGTTGGATGGTGCGCTACAGTGTCTGTCGAGTCACTCGCAGGGAGACTCCAAGTCGCAGGGAAACGCGGCGTCGAAAGCTGACGAAAAGTCACGAGCCGAGTTCGTCGGTGACTATTGGCTTGCCGTCCAGGCTGGCTTGGCACGAGGGAAGATATCCCCCGCCGAGTTCTATCTCTACGATCGGGCCGACGGCTCAAACGGCACGGTCTCTCTCGAAGATCAGCGCAAAGAGCATCTTGAGATGTGGGGGCTGTTCGGTGATCCCGCCATGCCCATTCCAACGGTCCAAGTCACTGAGTAGTTCCCATCGCGGAAGCTACTCGTTGAACTTAATCGCAGCGGTTCGACTTGGCGGCTTTCGATTTGCGTGTATTGCATGTTGCGGTTTGGTTGGTGTGGCCCTTCCTTGTTGTATTCGCGTCACGAGTCGCATCTTGAACGAGTGCCTTAGCCAATCTACAGAACCACGGCTGACTCTCAAAAAAGGAAATGGGAAGCACGATCACGAAGAAGATCGCGCACTGGAGTGGTGATCAATGGCAGCAAGGATCGTAAAATGCTTGCATGGAGTGGAGATCCCATCAGAGTTGATTCGGGGGGATGGCGAATACGGTAGAACAAGATGCCGACCCGCGAGAACAAGTCTCCGAACCCGCGAGAACAAGTGACTTGTTCTCGCCGAAAAAACCTTCAGAATAGGTCCATCCACCTTGTTCTACCGGGTCTCCCGGGAGAAACACTAGTTATACGGCACTCACACGCCAATGGATGAATTCGACATGCCACCTGTTTGCGAACTGCACAGGGCGCTCACAGCTGGAGACAAGGCTGCTGCGTTGCAACTGCTCGCTTCCGGTGTGGACGTCAGCACCAAAGATCCACGACCATTGCTCGGCGACAATCAAACAGCACTACACTACGCGGTTGGTTTTGACGATGCGTCGTTGATTGACACAATTATCAATTCTGGCGCCGACGTAAACGCGCAGACAACGAATGGACAGACTGCTCTTTGG
The DNA here is from genome assembly GCA_038520195.1 of Planctomycetota bacterium. Lineage (GTDB taxonomy): Bacteria > Planctomycetota > Planctomycetia > Pirellulales > Pirellulaceae > Stieleria. Next base: position 190 of record JBCBLJ010001192.1, on the reverse strand, counting down.
CTCGCCTGCAACGGTGGCCATCGGAACTCAGTTCACGCCCTGTTGAAGCATGGAGCAAATCCAAACATACGCAGTTCCGAAGGCCATTCGCCATTGGGCCGCGTTCTCGCATCTGATTCGTCGGTCATTGAAATGTTGCGATCGTTTGGAGCCTCAGACTGAATAGCCGTATAACAATGGCATGAACGCG
>JBCBLJ010000410.1:0-7271 GCA_038520195.1 Planctomycetota bacterium | reverse complement strand
TGAAGTCGAAGTTTTTCATCGGTCTTACCTGCGACGTTCCGGTAGCGTGGCCGACCCAAGGCGGCCACGACTGTAGAACGCGAAAAGCGCACGATGGGCCGCAATCCATTTTCAATTTGTCGATGAATTCCTACGCATCCGGCCAAGTTTAGGTCGCTTTCGGCGGACGTCCTTCAAATCGAATCCAATTCATGGGACGGAAGCCCGACAGAGATCGACGGGTGTTCAGGGGCCGGCGAGGCAGCGGCATTTGCGCCGCGAGAGGCTTCGGCGCTAGTCGCCGAGGCCGTATTCCTTGATCTTCTTGTGCAAGGTATTGCGGTTCATGCCAAGTTTGGCAGCGGCCTTGGTTTGCACGCCACCACATGATTGAAGGACCTGTGCGATCAGTTCCTTTTCGATGCGATCGACGACCAGGCTGTGAACGTTTTTCGCGCCGCGACCGGCGTCCGTGAGGCCTTGATTGACGACCGTTTTGGTCATCGACTCGAAGCTCATCGGTGCGTTCTCGTCGGTGCCGACCATCGCCGGCTGACCGCTGGTGACGCAATCAGGTAACAGGTCAACGGTGAGTTCGTCGGTCTCCGCCATCACGACCGCCCGTTCAACATAGTTTTGCAGCTCACGCACGTTGCCCGGCCAATGATAGTCCTGGAGCGCTTCCATTGTGCCGTGGCCCATGTGAACGACATAGCGATCGTTGAGTTCGTTGTAGTGCTCAAGGAAGAACTTGATCAGCAACGGGATGTCATCTCGACGCTCACGCAGCGGCGGGATGAAGATGGGCACCACGTTGAGACGCCAATAGAGGTCTTCTCGAAATCGATTCGAACGGACTTCGCCCATCAAGTCCCGGTTGCTGGCCGCGATGACCCGCACATCGGCTCGATGGGTGCTGGTGTCGCCGACTCGCTCGAACTCTTTTTCTTGAAGGACCCGCAGCAGCTTGACTTGAAGCGTGAGCGACGTGCTATTGATCTCATCCAGAAAGATCGTTCCACCGTCGGCCGCTTCGAAGCGGCCGGTGCGGTTGCCGATCGCACCGGTGAAGGCGCCACGGACATGGCCGAACAACTCGCTCTCGAGCAAGCTTTCGCTCAATGCGCCACAATTCACACGGACGTATGGCCTGCCGCTGCGGTGGCTCAGACGGTGGACGGCACCGGCCACGAGTTCTTTGCCGACTCCGGTTTCACCAAGAATCAGCACTGACGCGTTGCTGATCGCGACGCGACGCGTCACTCGGTAAACCTCTCGCATCGCAGGCGATCCACCGATGATGCCAGGCAGCGGCGCTTTTTGAAGGTCTTTCGCGGAGTTGCCAAGCATTTGCGTCACGAAGCGTCTGCAGTTGAGTTGTCTCCTGCGTCAAAGTTTCGACGCAAACAAGTCAACGTCTAGGCCAATACACGAGAACAATCCGTGACCGCGAGTGGCCGGTCGAGCCTCGATCGGTCACTGCTTTGTCGGCTCACGAGGAATGATCCTAGCGATCAATCATCGGACCGTCATGCAAAGCCTAAAGGGTCAAACGGAGCGGTTCTCATCATCGCATCGACTCTCCCTGGATTGGGAGGGACCAGAAGATCGAAGTCGATCGCCTTCGATTTCCCCGCTCAGTTTGGTAAATGGGACGCCCGCCTTGCGAACCCAAGCCAGAACGTAGCGACTGCCGCGAGGTTTCGATAGCGGGCTGGTTTCGGCCGGCCGTGTCGACGCTACCGGCTATTTCGTGACGGCCGCGATGCCCGCATTTCGGAACGCCCGACGATCGGCAAGCGTCAGCGACGGAAGTCGTTGCTGAGACTCCATCAGCCGGAGCACGTCGCTGATCGCGGCGGGATCTCCCGGAAGCGGTACCAAGCTGACCCCGGGGGATGAATCGCTCTTCCATCTTCGAGAAGTGGTTTCCAATTTCGCGAATTCGACCACTTTTTCGCTCGCATCCTCGTCTTCGTAAAAGATGATTCCGGCACTATAGCCCTGAGGAAGTCGTCGCACGCGATCGACCAACTCGGTGGGACCCATGTCCGCGAGTCGCAGTTTGCTTAACACCAGTGCCAGGTCGCTTCCCTGGGTGATGGCCTTCTCTGCGTCGTGAACGGTTTGGACGGTTTGGACTTGGAATCCCAATCGGCCGAGAATGGACTCCTGGCTGAGTGCGATGAACGGGCGGGTTTCGATCAGGATCGCCGTCGGTCGATCCGAGAGTCGAGCCATTTCGGCGAGCGTCTTGCGGACGTCGCTCGAACCGGCGTAGTTGAGCGGCGCCGCGGAGTTGATCGCCATTGCGGCTTCGAAGCGAATCCTCGGTTCGGAGTCCCGAACAGCGCTCACCAACGGTGAAGGCGTTCCGTTTTCCGATTGCAACGCAACGCGGATCAACTCGGGCGAGGACTCAAGCATGCTCGCGATCACGCGAATGAGTCCCAGTGCCGCCGGGAGATGACGCTCTCGACGAGCCTTCGCCAACGTGTTGGAGAGGGACTCCATCGAAACAGGATTGGCGGCTCGGAACGCTGCCACTTGATCGTTGTCGCCCCAATCGACATCGACAATGACGCGGTAATTCAGGTCGGCGATCAATGCCAAACGCAGTGTTTCCGCCGGCACCCCGCCCTGTCTTGATAGCCGTCTCGCCGCATCGTACGCGTTTCGATAGGCGAGGTAGATCTCATTGCTTCTCGCCGCATCGACGGACTTGCGGTCGGCGGCGAGTGACCAGATGGTGGCAGGGGCATCGTCGTTGGGCGTTTGTTCTGCCAAACGCACGGCTCGCCGAAGTTTCTCCGACAGGAAGGCGATCGCTTGGGAAGCGTCGATGTCCGGGTAATCGCGGGTGATCCTTCGCACGGCGAACGCCCGTTCTTCCGCGGTGGCATCGGAGGCGAAAGCGGCCGACACGAGCGTGGCGAACAATGTCTCTTGGTTCTCAGTCTCTTGGTTCTCAAGGGCGCCGAGGCAGCTTAAGCGAGCTTGTTCATCGCCGTAGAGCGCGAGTTGATCCAAACCCTGCGTTCCGGAGGTTCCCATGGCGACGAGGATGCTTAGAAGTGACGCTCGATTCTCGGGTGCCGTTCCCTGGGCGAGATGGTCAACGATCGCTTTGATGGCCGCATTGCCACCCGCACGCAGTGTCCGTGCCGCACGAAGTTCATTGGTGACTCCGCCCTCTTGAAGCTGTTGAATCGCCTGACGCATCAGCGCCGGTGACTCCCGTTCGGCCTTTGCGGCCACCGAGAGTTTGTTGATTGCTGACCGACCGGACTCGCTAAGGCTTTCCTGTAGCGAAATCCGCAGAAGCATGTCTCCACCGATCAAGGATGCGGTTCTGGAAAGCTCTGGCTGGTCCTTGATTTCATTGACCTTGCCAAGCCATCGATCGACCGCCGACCATGCATTGAGTTTGGCAAGTAGGCGGATCGACGACCCGAGTTCATCGCCGCCGCGCGATGCACGCGACTCGAGCTGGCGGACGACTTCGTCCGGCGTCGCGGGAGCTTGGGCGAAGAGACTCGGATGGGCCTGGAACGAGAGGAGAGCCAGAATCCAAAAAACGGTGGTCCGCATGGCGGTTCGTCATTCGTGGAGCGGGGGAGTCAATCCGACAGTCTAGTCGGAGATGGAAAAAGTTGGACTCCAACGGCACTCAGCCATCGGTATCGTTCAAAAACTTCTCCAACTCCTGCTCATATTCCCACTGAATGGTGCCCTTGAGAAACTTCTCGCCCTCCTCCAATCCGCTTTTCATCTTTTCGAGTTGCTCAAGCCGGTTTTCGGCCATCCGTTCCCTTCGCCGTTCGCGTTCGAATTCGTTCAATTCCCGGGCCACTTCGAGTCGGCTGAATTCCTGGTCGCGGATCGCATCGAAGACCTGGCGATCAAGATCTTGGGCGTAGTCCAGATACTGCTCATTGGTGAGCTGCGCCTCATACTCCAAGCGAACCCTTTGAGCGACCGGTGCATCGGCGGTCGACGCGTTCTGTCCCAGGGCGCCGGTTCGAAACGGTTGGGAGAAGGACCAGAGCATCAGGCCGCCCGAAAACAGAAATGATGCGGCGATGCCGATGGTCGCAACCATCGAGCGAGGCTGGTCGGTCCGTCGACGACCGCGTCCAGCTTGGCGGCGATCCTGCCCCTGGGTGTTGGGTGCACCCTGGCGCTTTGAGCCACCGGTTGGACGTTTGGAGCTAGACATTGAATTGTCCCCGTGCGTTCGAGGGTTACTCGGTGATGATGGTGGGAAGGTTGTTGGCGATTTCCTCGAAAATCCGAACGAGGTCTTCGCCGGTTGCGGCGTGGTAGTGTTTGCCACCGCCGATGCTCGCGACGCTCCGCATCGTGTCCTGGTTGGCACCCTCGCCGAACGTCACCGTGTGAATCGTCAACAGGTTGTTGGCAACCATGTCGCGGGCGATGTCTTCCGCCCACGGCGATCGGTTTTCATTCCCATCGGTCATCACGACCATCGTCTTGGCGGCGAACGGTCGAGCACGTCCGTCGATGAGTGCTTGAATGCCCGATTGCATGCCCGAGCCGATGCCGGTGCTTCCACCGGTATCAAGGCCGTCGACCGTGGTTCGGACGACGTCATGGTTCTTCTCCAGCAACGTGTCCAAGGTCGCGCTCGTCGCGTAGCTGGCAACCGAAACCTGTTCTTCCTGGCTCGTCGTGTCCAACACGTTCAGGAACGCGTTCACCGCCTGAACCAAGTCTTGCCACGGTTGCGTCGGGGCAACACCCTTGTTGAAGTAGTTGGTGTAAAGGTACTGCTGATAGGTGATCGAGTCGTAACCGGTTTGATAATAGTAGTAGTAGCGACCGTAGCGCCAGTAGCGACCGAGGATGCCTTGGTTGTATGCCCAATTGATGGCACTGTTGGAGAACGGGTCTTCGTCCCAGTCCCATTCAAAGTCGATGTCGTCCATGGATCCCGAACGATCGAGGATCAGCGAGATGTCGCGGTCAACCTGCATGGCCACCGAATCGTACTGAGTTTCGAATCGGTTGGTGTTGAGCAACCCGGGGATGATGAACGGAACGTCTCCAGAGAGAGACCCGTTGTTTCGACGGCCCCAAACTCGCAAGGCACTCGCAACGGTACCGTTGCGGACCTCTTGCGTCGGAATCTTGACAAAGTGGTAGCGGCTTTCGGTGCCGTCATACTGTTCGGTGCTGCCGAATTCGATCTCACCGTCGGCGTCGCCTCCACGCAGTCGAAGCGGTTCGCCGTTGACGTTGTTGAGGGCGGCGGTTGCGACCGCCGCATCTTGAGCGGCATCGACGGTTTGCACTTCACTGAACGCACGGCCGCCGGCTCGGGCGGCGGCATCGGTCGCGATCGCGAGTTCGGTTCGTGTCAACTGCATCTGCGCGGCGTTGATCGCGAACGCGGCCAAAATGGCCAGGACCGGCAGGACAATTGCGGTCATGGCCATCACCGTACCACGACGGCGTCGTTTGGCCGTTGGTCCGGAGGCATACCGGATGGGACTCATGGTCATGGATTCACTCACGATGAGAAGACACGGAACGGAAAAGAGTCAGAAAGCTGGATCACTGTTCGAAGAAGCCGTCGTAGCGCTCGGAGTAGACTCGAGCGACCGACTGAATCTGAGTGTTCGGAAGGAACTTGGGCGCGAACAACGCAACGTCATCGAAGTCGACGGTCACCGTGACGGTGACATCGTCGGCGTCCGAACCAAGCTCACCCACGTCGACGGTGTAGCCGCCCGAAACCATCATGCTCATCACTTCGTCGGCGGCCTGGATCGCCTCGGCTTCCGTCGCACCGGGAACCATCGCGTGCCGGGCCGCGAAGTAGGCGGCATCTTGCGACAGGTTTCGAACCATGTTCATCCGCGCAAACTCCATGCACGTGAAGATCATCACAAAGAAGATGTTGGCGACGATCGCAAATTCAACGGCGGTGGTTCCCGATCGTTGTTTCTTGCGAATGCGATGTCGTCGGTTTCGCTTGACAATGGTCTTCATCACAGTCACCTAGTTCGTCAGGTTTTCGTATTCTTTGCGCAACGTGACCTGAGCGGACAATTGCGTTTCGCCCCAGAACACCGAGGGGATCAGCAAGTTTCCAGCCACGGGCACCGTGACCGTGGTGGTCACGTTTTCAAGCGTCTCGGCGTCGTTGAAATTCGGTGAACTAAACGCGCAGGGGTTTCCATCAAAGTTGATGTTCCGCTCGTTGAGGAACTCGCGGACGCGGGCTTCGACGTCGGCATTGGTTCGGCCTCGGCCGACACCACGACGCGCCCCTTCGTAAGCGGCCAGAGTGATGGACTCTTTGAGGAACATCATCGAGCAAAGGTCGATCGTCCCGATCGTCAACGCGATGAGTGCCGGAAGCGCGAAAGCGAACTCGACGGTCGCCACACCGCGTCGTCGTGAGCGACGCAGGCCACGAGGGCGTCGGGCGGATGATTGCTTGGAGAGGAACATGGCGCTACGGTGCTGATGGAACTTTCCAGATTTGTTTCCCCCTTCCCAAGGGAAAACTAGCTCAGAAAGCCAACAGGAGTCCGCAGCCAGAATCTCACTCGCTTGAAAAAAATAGCGAAGTGAGCTGGTTGTTACGATTGAGATAGCGCCTTTGGGGAGGCACCAACCCGTCTCAAAAGAGTGGCAGTGTACGGTTGTAGCAGTTACAGAACGTCACTTCGCCCGAGTTCCTTCAAACGAGACACGGCTTCCCGGACCCGTTCCTCCGCGGCTTTTGGCGCTACAAGCGTCGCGTCCTCCGTTTGCACGACGATCAAGTCCTCTACACCGATGGTCACGACCGTGTGGTTTGCCGATCCGAAGACGATGGAGCCGGAAGTGTCAATTCCGACATGATTTCCCACGACGGTGTTGCCGTCGGCGTCCGCGGCATGAAGTCGACTCAGCGACTGCCAACTGCCGACATCGTCCCAGGAGAAGGGTGCCTCGATCACGAGGACGTTGGGATAGGATTCCATCACCGCGTAGTCGATCGATGTTCCCTCGATCGCGCAGAACTCCCTTTCGAGTGTCGCTGCATAATCACCGGTCCCAATCGATTGAGCGATCGTGTCGATTCGATCGTACATTTCCGGCTGACGAGATTTGATCGCCTCAAGGATCGTCTTTGCGCTCCAGAGGAAGATGCCGCTGTTCCAATAGAAGTCACCGGACTGCAAATATTCGTCCGCAGTCTTCGCATCCGGTTTTTCGCGGAATCGGCTGACCGAAAAGGCGGCGATTTCATTGCTGGTCGAAAGCCCCTCTCCGCG
>JBCBLJ010001037.1:0-2395 GCA_038520195.1 Planctomycetota bacterium | reverse complement strand
TGGAGGTCGTCCGCGGGCCGTTGAGGACGCGTTCGGTCTTTTGGCCTTCGAGAAGCTGATTTGACTCGAACAGCAAAATCGGATTGGGAAGTCGCCAGAATCGCGCCGAAAGTTCGAGTGTTTGTCGCGCGTGCGAGCCATAGAGTGGCAAGAGTCGGATGCGTTCTTTGGTGCCGACTCCGTTGTCGTTGCTGTCCAGGCCCTCGACGATCTTTTTCACCTGGGCAATTTGCTCGGGCGTACCGCGGACAAACAAACGACGGTTTTCCGGGTCCGCGTCAATGTTGGGCGGCGGTAGTTCGTCGTCATCGCGATCGTCCTCGTCAAAGGTCGATAGATTGAGCATTTGCTCGACCAATCCGATCGCGACGTACGGATCGACCGTGCGGAGCGGGATCACTTCGAAGTCAGGTACTTCGGCGGCTAGCTTTGCGATCGTGCCTTCGATTTGACGGTGCACGCCGGGGGTCGCAAACGCGACGACGGTGCCGGCGCTCTCATTTTTGGAGAGACGTGCGTCTTGTCCCGCGAGCAACGTTAGCAGGACATCGTAGGCGAGGTCCACGTTTCCGCCGGCGACCTTGTACGTGTGCAGTTCCGCGGTGAGGTCATCTTGAATCTGCGCGGGCTGTTCGACATCAATCGATTGGACAAGCTTCTCGATCAACAGCACCTTGTCCTCGATGCCGGTCGCGAAGATGAACTTGCCCTGGAGGTCGGCCGAAAGGCTAACGTCGATCCCGATCATCTCACCGGTCGCCAAGCCAAGGTGCGGGCGGGCGACGACCAAAACGTCTTCTGCTTCGACGTGTTTTAATTCAAAGCTCTTCACGACGGTGCCGTTGTCGAGCTGAGACGGCTCGAAAGAATCGAGAATTGATTTGACGCTGCGAAGCTTCGCGACGGTGTCGGTGATCAACAATTGCTTGGTCTTGGAAAGAACGATCGGCTGGACCATCAACTTGATTGCCGAAAGCTCTTCGACCGCGTCGTCGGCTCCGAGCGCCCCGAGTGGAAACAGGCATTTGACGACGTCTTGGGATTTGCGTCCCTCGAGTTGGCTGACCGTGATCAAATCCGCCATCGCGTCGAGCTGCTGCATGCTGCGCTGATCGCTCAGGTTGATGACCGAAAGGAGGTTGCCGTTGCGGACAATCGAGTAACCTTCGGCCAATAGAAACAGATTGATTCGATCGATCGCTTCATCATGGGTGAACACCGAAGGGTCGCGGTAGGTAAAGCTTCCCGAGGGGACCGCGTCCATGTGCAGCGCCAGATTGGCTTCATCTGCGATCCAGTCAATCACGTCTCGCCACGGGACACCCGAAAACGAAAACTGCACTGTGTCCGTCTGAACCGAGTTCGCAGTTCCCGTCTCTTGGGAGAGGATTTCTTGCGCCTGACTGGCCTGGGGAGCAGTGATCGACGTTAACACCGCGAGGGCGAAAAGCGGTCTAAGCGCGAGGACATGTTCGCGCCGTTGGGTCATTCGGCTCATCTTCGAGGCCTATCGGTGGAGATTCATCCGCGGTGAGAAATCCAGGGCGTTCACCCCGAGAAGACCGCTATGAACAAAAAGGCAGGCAGGTAGGTGGGAACGTCTAGAGTACTGTAGTGTCCCACGAAGTCAATCTTGATCGCGATCGTCGGCGAGCCGCCTCGACCCGGAATCCGCCGTTATCTCGTTGCTTTAACCGCCTTTCCGAGTGAATTTGAGCAAGAGCCAATCGCCCAGTCTCGGGAACGCATTTCCGATCGTGATGAGCAAACGCAGGTACCCCGGCAGAATCACGTCGGTGCGTTTTTTGCGAGCGCAATCAAGAACCGCGCGGGCGACTCGTTCCGGCCGTAGTCCTTTCACTCGCGTCCCACCCCCGGGGCGTGTCGCGTGCTCGGGCAACGAACCCTTGGCGAATTCGCTGTAGCGGGTCCCCTCGTCGGGGCGGCGAATGGGGCCAGGACTCACGATCGCGACATGGATTCCTTTGTCGCGCCATTCCAACCGCATCTGCTGGGTGATGCCCGACAATGCATGCTTCGCCGCAACGTATGCACCGAGATAACGTGCTCCGACTTTGCCAGCGAGCGAACTGACGTTGACGACGCTGCCGCCGGACGATTCCAGCAGTGGCAACATCGCTTGGCTGCACCGGAGCGTGGAGACGACGTTCTGGTCGAAGATCGTCTTGAGGTGATCGACCGCCAGTTCGCTCACCAGCCCCCGATCACTCTGACCGATATTATTGACCAGCACGTCGAGCCGTCCGAATCGATCGCCGATACGCGTCGCCAAGTCACGGATGTCGGATTCTTTGCTGACATCGCAACACCAGGCGGTGACGTGACCACTGGTCTCCTGCAGCGCGGGGGCTATCAACTCGTCCGAAAAAAAAGG
>JBCBLJ010001179.1:0-1717 GCA_038520195.1 Planctomycetota bacterium | reverse complement strand
TCGCAGGTCATCCACGCAAATCAGCAGCACGTTCGGTGGATCGGCATCGGCAAGTCGAATCACGACGAATAGAAGGAACAAGGCAGCGGAGGCACGGGCCATCGGAAACAATCTCAATCAGAAGAAAACGGTTGGCGGGCTGCCGAGGGTAACATGGCGGCGATGCGAAAGCGAATTCTCCCACCCATTGAGTCCCCTATGCTTTTTCGAATCATCGCTTTTTGCTTGCTGCTTCTAGCAGGCCCCCGGGTTGTTCAAGGCGACCGCCCCAACGTCTTGCTGATTCTCGTCGACGACCTGAAGCCGACGATCGGATGTTATGGCGATTCGATAGCGAAGACGCCGAATTTTGATAAGCTCGCCGCGCGTGGCATTCGGTTTGACGCCGCCTACTGCAATCAAGCCGTTTGCGCTCCGTCGCGATTCACGCTGATGCTGGGTTCGCACTCGACGTCGACAGGGCTGTACGGTTTGGGTAGCCAGCTTCGGCAGATTGTCCCCAACTCGGTGACGATGCCCCAGCATTTTGCGACGCATGGCTATCACACCGAATCACTCGGCAAGATCTTTCATATCGGTCACGGGAATTACGGCGACCCGGAGTCCTTCTCCGTTCCGCATTTTCATGAAAAGGTGATCGAGTACGTGGAGCCGGAGAGCACCGGCGGCGGCAAGTTGACTCGCGAGGAAGCCTACTTTACGAATCAAAAGCTCGGGCAGATCAAATCATTGCCCCGGGGCGCGGCGTACGAAGATCCATCCGTCGAGGACGACGCCTACGCCGACGGTCGGGTCGCGGCGGAGACGATTCGGCGACTCCAAAACGCCAAGCAGAGAAGGGTAGAGAAGGGGACCCCGTTCTTTATCGCCGCCGGTTTCGCGCGGCCGCATTTACCTTTCTCGGCGCCGCGAAAGTATTGGGAAATGTACGACCCCTCGACATTGCCAATGCCTGACGTCGAAGAGTTGCCGAAAGACTCGCCAGCTGTTGCCGGAAAACGCGGCGGCGAGATCACTAATTTCGAACCCGTACCGGAAGATCGCAATGCAAGCTTCTCGCCTGAGCTGAAACGGAGACTCATCCATGGTTACTATGCCAGCACGAGTTATGTCGATGCGCAAATCGGGAAGGTGATCGATGCGCTGGATCAGTTTGAGCTAGCTGACAATACGATCGTCGTGCTCTGGGGCGATCACGGTTGGCATCTGGGTGACCTCGGCATTTGGACCAAGCACACCAACTACGAACAGGCGAACCGCATTCCGATTCTGATTTCGGGCCCCGGTGTTACGTCTGGGCAGTCAACAGGACAACTGGCCGAGAGCGTCGATCTTTATCCGACGCTCGCCGAGATGGCCGGTTTGCCGCTCCCGTCGGGTCCACAGCCGATTGATGGTGTCAGCCTCGTGCCGGTTTTGAAGGACCCGAATGCGCGCGTTCGCGATCACGCTTTTCATGCTTACCCGAAAGCCAAGCTCGGTCGAGCGATTCGAACCGAACGATATCGTCTCGTCGAGTGGCGAAAGTTCGGCGCGGCGAAAGAGACCGCCGAATACGAACTGTATGACTACCGCGATGATGCGGTGGAGACGAGGAATCTTGCGAATCAGCGCCCGGAGGTGATGGCGAAGTTGAAAGCGATCTTGGATCGGTATCCGGAGGCGGTACCGCGCAAGCGAAAGAGAGGAAGTTGAGAGTTGAGAGTTGAGAGTTGAG
>JBCBLJ010000005.1:0-43030 GCA_038520195.1 Planctomycetota bacterium | reverse complement strand
CTGATAACCCGAGTCGGCAAAGTTCCAAGACTGGGAATCAGCGGACTCGGCTGTGATGTCCTGCTCCATCACGAACGTTTGCTCAGCCTCCAAGGTCGACTCGCCTGTGTCGTTGGCTTCACCATCCTCGGACTCGCCGGCAGACTCAAAGACCGATGAAGCCAATTGCGACCATTGGCTGGTTTGTTCGTAGTCAGGCTCGTCCGATGCAAACTCTTGTCGAAGGCTGTCCGCGTCGCTATGGCCCGCAGCCTCCTGCGGTTGACCGCTTTCGCTGAAAGCGACCTCATGTTCCGACGCCCCGCGGGCCGGGTCCACTTCGGAAGCGAGGTCCCGGATCAGCATCTGTGCTAAGCCAGAGGCTTCGCCGTGTTCCGAGTGGGAAGGATCGCTCACTTCCTCCGGAGCGAGACGGTATGGCTCGTCGATTTCGCTTTCGGGCTTGGCGATGTCCGACTGGGTAACGTCCGACTCGGCAAGGTCCGACGCAGCGACGTCGTGCGACTTACCGGCGACGATATCCGCTGGCTCGCTCACATCATCCGTTTCGATGCCCAAAGAGGATGGGTCTTCCGCGGCAAGAACGTGAGGGTCGGTCGGCTGCTCGTCGACCGACGGCGTTTGATCGTATTGCGAATCTGCGTACTGCGATTCAGCGTATTGCGAGTCGACAGACAGTTGATCGACGGTCGCTTCCCTGTTGGCGGTTGCGTCGTCGACGGCGGAGTGGCTGGCGTCGGGCCACGACGAATCTTCAATTGAATCGCCGTGCGCGTCGACCTCGGCTTCCGCGACTGTTTCGCCATCGGCGGCTTCGTCGGGAACGATCCACTGCTGCGCCCAGGAGGCGACGGACGAATCGATTTCGTTTTGCGGCCAAGACGGAGCCGACTCGGGCGTTTCAGCCTCAGCCTGCGGCCAGTTTGCCGGCTCGCCCTCGGCGGGCTCGCCGTGATGCACGGAGCGATTCTCCAAGTCCGTGACGTGCCCGGTTTCGTCGTCCTGCCATACGGACTCGGCTGGTTGGATCGTGGCGTCAATGGAATCTTCAGTGATAGCTTCTTCGGAAAGTTGACTCTGGAGATTCGTCTCTCCGGCCGAGTCTTCCGCTTCGGCAGCTTCCTCGTGCTGGTCGACTTGCTCGGTCGCGTGAAGACGTGCCGCGGCTTCGTGCCAAGGCGTGCTATCGGTATTCGGTTCCGCGAGCGGCTCGTCGTCGGCCGCGAGGGCGAAGTCGTGCGCCTGGAACGGAGCGTCGGGCTCGATCGCCTGGCCGACGTTGTATTCGATGTGTTCGATCGCATCTTCGACGGCATACTCGGGCGACTCATCTTGCCAGTGGATTCCGGTCCGTTGGGCAACCTCGTCCGCGGTTTCCATGGAAGGTTCGAACGTCTCTTGATCCAGCGATGGTTCATCACTCGCGGGATCGATGGGGGCTTCATCGATGTAGTCCGACAAGTGGTCACGCTGCGCGACGGACTGTTCACCCTCGGCACGCCAGATGTTTTCCGCGGCGACGTCTTCGCCAAGACCTTCGTTCGTGTCTTGTTGATCGACCGGACCTGCGGCGAGTGGATGGTCGATTGGTGTCCCCGCTTCCGTTTCGGGAGTTGTGCCAGCGATGACGGCATCTTCCATCACGTCGCTGCCCGCAAGTGCAGCGGGTTGCTCGCTGACGCCGGCCGGTTGATGCTCGCTTTCGCCGCCGTCTTCGTGACCGGTCTGTTGGTCCTGTTGAGTCCGTTCCCCGACGGGAAGGGAATCGCCGAACTGGCTTTCGACCAGATCGATGGTGGCGTTCGCGCGTTGCACCGCACTCTGTGCGCCGGCGATTTCGTTTCGCAGTTGCTCAATCTCATCGCGAAGTTGGGTCTCCGCTTCCTCGTGCTCGGCCCGGATTCGGTCGATCGTTTCTTGATGACTGGCGCGCAACGTCTCCAGTTCGCTCCGCGCGGTGTCGAGATCGTCTTGAAGGGCCTGCCACTGTTCATCCGTCGGACCCGACGCGTCGGTTTCCTCTTGCCCGGCGACCGTCGCTAGTTCTTGCCGCAGCGATTCATTCGCGATCCGCAGATCGCCTAACTCGGCGTTGGCCGTTGCCAGTTGGATCGAAAGGTCTTCGATCGTCTGCCGCAGCTTCTCGGCTTCCGCGGCCCACGAGTCATGGTCGGAGTGCTGATTGTTCTTCGTCTGGTCGACTAACAGCTCAAGCTGGCGGATCGACGCGCTGGCGCCCTCATAGTCGCCACGTAGTTTGGACGCTTCTTCGTTAGCTTCGGTCACCTGCTGCTGCAGTTGCGAAATCTGAGTCCTAAGTTGCTCGGCCGCATCCTCGGCGCTGTGACGCTCGGAATCGTGCCGTTGCCGCAATTCGTCGAGATCCCGCTGCGCCGCATCCTCGATGTTTTGCTTTTCTTGCTCGAGGTCCACGAGCTGCTGTCGCAACGTCGCGACCTCTCGTTGTCCGTCTTTCAACTGTTCTTCGGACTCGGATTGCTTCATTTGCGTGACGCTGAGTTGCTCGCGAAGGTCCTCGATGTCGCTACGACCTTGCGCGACCCTCGCGTCTGCGGCATCCTTTTCCTCGGCGAGCTGGTTCAACTGCTCCCGAAGCTGCTCGATCTGCTCGTCGGCTTGTTGACGTTCGGTTTCGCTTTGTCGGCGAACAGCCTCGAGCTCTTGTTGTTGTTTCGCCACCTCTTGAGCCGATGCATCGGCGGCCGCTTGGGTTTGATCGGCGCGGCGCTGTGCGTCTTTTAGCTGATCGCCGGTTTGCTGGAGCCGTTGATCTAACTCGTGTTTTGTTTCTTCGCTCTGTTGACGAACCTCGGCAATTTCGCGGCGCGTCGTTTCGAGCTCTGATGTGACTTCTGACAGTCGCTGGGTGACTCGATCCAGCTCCGCCTGAGTCTGTTGGCGTTCGGCTTCGCTACGTGCCGAAGCTTGAATCGCATCGTTGCGGGCTGATTCGAGCTCGCCTCGCAACCGCTCATGTTCCTCCTGCGCGACGCGTTCTCTCTGTTGCAGTTCGTTGTGTCGCTCGCGAAGGTCGGTGAGTTGATCATTCAGCTGAGTGAACTCGTCGCGGATCCGCTGAAGCGACTCGCCAGCGCTGCGCGCCTGTTCGCGGGACTGCTCCAGATCACGGGAGGCTTCATCAGCGCGGCGGACATGCTCGTCTTCGCGCTCTTTCCATTGGGCCTGTTGTTGCGACATCTGCTGTTGTCGCGATGCCAGTTCCTCGTTTTTCTCGTGAAGCTCCTGCTGCTTTGCTTGTAGCTCTTTCTCCGAGGCGATCTCTCGGTCGCGCAAGCGGCGCAGCTCTTTCTGGTTGGCGGCGTGGGTTTCTTGAATCTCCCGAGCGGCGGCCTCTTGCGACACCAATGCGGTTTCACGTCGTTGCAGGTTTTCCGCCCGCGACCACAGTTCGCTCTCACGACCGTGCAGTTCTGATTCGCGTTCGTCACAGCGGCTCTCTCGGGCTTCGCACTCCGCGTGCCGCGCATGCCACTGCTGACTCAGTTCGGTGAGCTTGTCCTGGAGATGCCGTGTCCCGTTTTGCTGAGCCGTGGCGGACCTTGGGCGAGTCGAACGGGAGTCGGTGCGTGAAGTCTCTCCGGGGACGGTCAACAACTCGAACCGATATTGGCCCATCCGGATGATGTCGCCGACCCGCAGTGCGGACTCGTTCACTCGCGCCCCGTTGATTTCCAGGGGCACCGAGTAAGCTCGCATCAGAATACGATGCGCGTCGCGAAGCAGCACGGCGTGCATCGGCCGAAGTGTCTCGTCGTCCAATTGGATCGAACAGCCGTCGCCGCTGCCGAGCGTGTAGCGGTTCCCGGTCAACTGGAGCCGCTTGACGGGGCTTCCGGGGCGGAGCACGCGAAACTCAATCGCATCAAAGGATGGACGAGTGTCCTGCTTTCCGGCGCCGAACCGAGTGAACACGTCCAGCGTTTGTTCTAGGCCAGTGGCGTCAAAAATGTCGTTGCCAGTGTTGCTCACGACGACTTCCTTGTTGCATGCAAACGAGCGCAGTTGTGGATGGGCCCTCCGGATGGACGCACCCGTTCTCTTTGTCGGCTAGCGGTCTTGTTCGGGTGAACCAAATCAAACGGAGTGGTCGGGTTTTCACGCGTAGGGGGATGGCCGCATGAACACTCGTCATCGATATGACTGCACCAAACTGTCGCGCGGAATATTTTGAATCTTCCGGACTAAATTTCTCAAAATGGACCGTAAAAGGCGTACCAGGCACCTCTGTTGATTGATAGTGGTGCTAAGCATGACTTTGGGACGTGACTTTGTGCATCGGCTTCCTACTATTGCCGGTGCCTTACGCCCCGATCTGGCTGGATTCGGCAAGACGCAGAAACCGCTTGGCCAGCAGATCCGTACGCGTTGGGAGGAGGCTCGCCGCCCGGCGGGACTGTCACGACACTTCTTTTCTCACCGAGTGACCCATGGCCAGACAAGACGCAATCAAGAAACTGAGGATCACGCTTCAGAAACGGCGCGACGCGCTGGTCCGAGCGGCGATCGGAGATTTGAATCTGCTTCAGCGACGAAGCGCCCGGACGGGGGACGTGCTCGATGCAGTTGCCGACACCGTCCAGTCGGAGTTGAACAGTCAACTTCTGGAGGTGGAGAGTCGCGAGCTGAAGGCGATCGATGACGCCATCGACCGATTCGATGCCGGGACGTACGGGGATTGCGCGTGTTGTGGCAAGCCGATTCCATTGTCACGTTTGAGGGCAGTCCCTTACGCGTTAGAGTGCATCGAGTGCCATCGCGCCAACGCGAAAAAGAAGTCACATCCGAGCGCATCGATCAATCGCGTCTTTGAATCCTATCAGGCCGACGCCACGCAATCGTAATGACCGGCGTCGCGTCATAACGCTGCCATAAACCTTAACGGCCGACGGCGCTCGACAGCAGTCGAGTGAAGCGGCCGTTTTTTGATGCGCCGTTGGTGCGGGTTCTTCTAAGTTCCCCGATGGGGCATAGCCGCCGCCACCTGTTAAAAGTTGTTTGCGGTCCATGGACGATGCATAGAATGCGACGCCTTGTCGTACCTCCCCCTCCATGGTTCTGTTCACGATGGCTTACCTCCCCTTCTTTCACGGACGGTCGCGCGATTGCGTGCGCCCTGACGCCCAGCTGTACGTGCACACTCGTGCGCATTCGTGGGTGCGACGTCTCGGTCGAATGACGCTTCTGACGTTCGCGTGCGGCTTTGCGCTTGCGGATCAGTCGTTGACGGCGCAGGAGTTATCCTCCGATCGACAAAGTGTCGAAGTTCGGCGTCCGTCGATCGCGCCGCCCGCTCCACTTTCCTACATCCCATCGCGTGGCGACATCGAGCGTGATCGGCAAGTGATGTTTGAAGAGTTGGCGGAGGAGTTCAACGCGTTCGACCGCTTGGGCAACTTGGTCCGCAAAGTGGCGCAGCTCGTCAAGCCAAGCGTGATCCACATCGAAGCACACAAATCCGAGCAGTACGAGTCGTACGACGAAGCCGGTAGCGGTGTCGTGATCGAGGCCGACGGCGGCTTGTGGGTGCTCACCAATCGCCATGTCATCTTAGGCGCACAGCCCGCCGAGATTTTGCTTCGCAGCATCGACGGTCGCGAGTTCCGCCCCACGCGAATTTTGGCGGACGAGAGTACGGATGTGGCCGTCATGCAGGTCGCCAATCTGGCGCTCCCGCCGGCACGGATCGGGAACAGCAATGGGGTCGACATCGGTGACTTCACCATCGCCATCGGAAGCCCGTTCGGGCTGAGTCACTCGGTGACATTCGGCATCCTGAGTGCCAAAGGTCGTCGTGATCTCAAGCTTGGCGATCAGAACATTGACCTACAGGACTTTTTCCAAACCGATGCCGCGATCAATCCCGGCAACAGCGGCGGCCCATTGCTGAACCTTCGCGGTGAGGTAATCGCCCTCAACACGGCCATCGCGAGTAGTAGCGGAGGCAGCGAAGGGATCGGATTTGCGATTCCCATCAACATGGCCGTGAAAGTGGCTGATGAGCTGATCCGTCACGGGCGGCTACGCCGCGGCTACCTCGGCGTGACACTTGATCCGGACTTCCGTGTAGCTGATCTCGGGGCGATCCGAGCCGAAGCCAACGGGGGCGCGCGAGTAAAAGTCGTGCGTCAGGGATCGCCTGCCGAGCTGGCGAATCTTCAGCAAGGTGACATCATCGTGCAGTTCAATGGCAACCCGGTGGACAATGATGATCACCTCGTCGCCCAGGTCGGGCTCACGCCGGTGGGCTCCCGCGTGCCGATGATCATCTATCGGGACGGCAGACGCTACCGCACCGAAGTTCATCTTCGCGACACGAACTGAGCCATAGGACGCTCCACCGGTCAGCGATTGTCGTCGAGCCGAGACCGCAGCGCTTCGACGTCGGGCGCTGCGGCGACGTCTTTCAGCCAGCGAACCTGTCGCTCGTTGACGGGAACAGGAAATCCGGCGACGGGAGCGCTGCCCACCAGGCTCTGAACGATCTCGACCAGTAGTTCAGGCACGCCGTCGCCCGTCGTTGCAACGGTTCGCAATGCGGGCCACTCCCGACCGGACGAGGAATTGAGCCGATCGGCTTTGTTCAAAATCCGTATCATCGGTTTATCCCGCGCTTCTTCGAATGCGAACGGGATGGCCGGATCGGAGACGCCAATCAATAGGTCCGCCGTTTCGAGGCTCCGGATCGCGTACTCGATGCCTTGTCGCTCGAGCGGATCAGCGTCGTGATGGAATCCGGCGGTATCGGAGAACCGGATCGGCCAACCATCGACGACGGTTTCGGTCTCCAGAACGTCACGGGTGGTGCCCGGTAAATCCATGGTGATGCTCCGCTCGAAACCGGCGATCGCGTTGATCAGGCTGCTTTTCCCCACATTCGGCGGGCCAACGACGGTGACGCGAAACGGGTCATTGAGCCTTTTCCCATACCGCCCGCGTTCGGCGATGGCAGCGGCTTGGCGGGTGACCTCGTCGAACAAATCGGGCTGATCGGTTAGCGACGCCTGTGCCTGTTCACGCCAATCCCGCAAGGCACCCCGAGCTTGGTCGAGAGCGATCGCGGCGGTCCGTTTGGTACTGCATTGCGGCAATACTTCACAGGCTTCACGGATAAGCGGACCTTCGATAACCGCGGCGTCCCTGTGAAAGAGCATGTTGGGGGCTACTGATGTCGCTTCCACGCCCATCTCGATCAGATTCTGTTCGATTCGAGCGATCGCCGCTGGCCCACCATGGCAGTGAATCTCGATGACCTCCTCCTCGACGCGGACGACAACGATGGATTCGCGGGAATCAGACTCGTCGGGTCCCCAAGATCCGAAACGAACTTCATCCAATCCGAGGCGGCGTTTGTTTGCGGCATGGAAGCCTCGCGCAATACAATCTGCGGCAAGTGGACCTCGAACTTCGATCACGGCCACCGCCGCGCGACCGCTGCCGGTCATCACCGAATACGTGGTTGGGCGATGTCGGTTATGAACATCAATTGATGACGTAGGTTGGGGTAGGGACATGTTGCGGCATTGAATAAACTGCGTCGTCGTCAACTCATTCAGGACTCGATCGAAACAGCCATGGGAAAGGGACCGCCTGATCTGTCGTCGATGACCGATGATGAGCTGTTGGATACGCGGATCTGTGACCTGAAGCTGTCTTTGCGTAACACTCCATTGGAGTCGCGGATCGATCAACTGAACAGTGAGCTTGGCGAGCGAAAGCTTCGATTCAAGCCCCACTACTGGCTCAGCGATGATTGGTATTCTCCGGAGGGAATCCCTGGCATCGCGATTCCGTTTTACCTCGCCCACCCGCGATTGGTGCGATTAGAACGCAAGCAGCTACTCGAAGTGGAGGGCGGGACGAAAGAGTGGTGCATGAAAATCCTGCGGCATGAAGCCGGGCACGCGATTGACACCGCCTTTCGTATTCGCCGACGGAGTCGCTACCGCGAACTCTTTGGGCGAGCGTCGCAACCGTATCCAGAGTTCTACCGTCCCAATCCTCAAACCCGGGACTACGTGCTGCACTTGGAAATGTGGTACGCGCAAGCTCACCCCGTCGAGGACTTCGCCGAGACGTTCGCGGTCTGGCTCCCGCCGAAGTCGCGCTGGAAAGCTCGTTATCGAGGTTGGCCGGCGATGCAGAAACTTGAATTCGTCGACGAATTCATGAGTTCGGTGTCTGGAAAGGCGCCGCTGGTCGCGACGAGGCGTCAAACCGATCCGCTCTCCCAAATCCGTCGTACGCTTCGCACGCATTACCGTCGCAAACGCGAACACTACGGAATGAGCTTTCCGAATGTTTTCGACAAGGATCTCCGCAAGCTCTTCTCCTGCGATCGCGTTCATCGTCGTAACCCGACCGCCGCGGCACTACTTTCTCGGTGGCGCGGCGAGATTCGCCGCGTGGTCGCCCACTGGACCGGCGCTTATACGTATATGGTGGATCAGGTCATTCAGGAAATGATCGAGCGCTGCCGCGAATTGGACCTTCGGTTGGGAACCAGCGCGGAGGTCTGTAAACGTGACGCGATGATCTTGGTGGCCCTTCGAACCAGCAATTACCTAAATGCTGGGAATAGACGAGTGATGATGTGAGCAAGTTGCGTGTGTTGGTTCTTGTCCGCACCGGGCATGAGCCACCGGAGTCCCTGGACGGCGTTTCCGAAAAGGAACTCGATGCCTGGAAGGCCGAATTCGATGTGTGCGACACGCTCCGTTTACTCGGCCATGAAGTTCTCCCATTGGGCGTCTACGACGATCTTGGGCCGATCCGAAACGCGCTCAAAGAGTTCCAGCCGCACATCACGTTCATGCTCTTGGAGGAGTTTCATGGTGTCGTCACCTATGACTTCGCCATCATCAGCTACCTCGAATTGATGCAGCAGCCCTACACCGGTTGCAACCCCCGCGGCTTGATGCTTAGCAAGGACAAAGCACTCAGCAAAAAGATCCTCACGTATCATCGCATCGGAACGCCCCGGTTTGCCGTCTTTCCCGTCGGGAGAACCGTTCATCGGCCAAAGAAACTCTCGTTTCCGTTGTTCGTCAAATCGGTTTCCGAAGACGCTTCGTATGGGATCTCGCAAGCTTCGATCGTCAATAGCGACGAGCAACTCGCCGAGCGCGTCGCCTTTGTGCATGAGAAAACAAGCGACGACGCCATCGTGGAACAATACATCGAGGGACGGGAAATCTATGTCGGTGTACTCGGCAACCAACGACTGCGCACTTTCCCTCCCTGGGAAATGGACTTCGGTAGCATGCCGCCCGATGTCGCCCGGATCGCGACCAGCAGGGTGAAGTGGAACCGCGAGTACCAAAAGAAGCACGGCATCGTGACCTTGGAGGCCGCCGACCTTCAGGGCGAACTCGGCGACAAGATCGCCAAGACCTGCAAACGGGTGTACAGAGCCCTGAACCTCAGCGGGTACGCGCGGATGGATCTCCGCGTCACCGACGCCGGTGAGGTCTACGTGCTCGAAGCGAACGCGAATCCGAACATCGAATACGGCGAAGACTTCGCGGAATCGGCCGAGCGCGCCGGCGTCGCCTATGATGCTCTGCTGCAGCGAATTCTGAATCTAGGGCTTCGCTACAAGGCCGCCTGGATGACGGTCTGAGCGGCCTCGGGAGCCAAGCAAGGACCCCGCAATTTCGGGATTCCTCATCGATGACAGACGATCGAAAGACTGAGCAAGCGTCCGACTCTGGATGCGAGTCTCGCTTGCCAAGGGTGGCGGAAGTCGAAGGAGACCATCTCGGACAGCGCAGCGACGTCGCACCGACACAGCAACGCGCATCTTTGCCCCGAGGAGCCGTGGGTCGGAGGCTTGCGATCACCTGCCTCACGCTGCTCGTCCTGACCTCGCTGCCCGACTACTGGCTCGGCCACGGAGATGACAGGCTTGAATTTGTCGTCTACGGACTCGGTTTCGCGTCGCCTTGGATGTGGTGGACGTTTCTTTACGCGACGGTCGCGCTGCTGGCATGCCGAGACCGAATTCGACTGGCGGTGCTCTTAGTTGGTGCTGGCGTACTCACACTCTGTTGCGGCATCCGGGTCTGGCTCCTCGATGACTCGGAAGCCTTCTCGTTTATGGTGATGGCGCCGTTCGCTGCCGCTCTGATCGCGAGCCCGATTTTGGTAGCGAGCCTAGCTCTTCAATGGCGGGTCACACACCAGTCCGATGTCTCCACTCCGCGTCCCACTTCGATCACGTCGTACCTGATTCTGACCGCGACAATCGCGGTGATGATCGCCGTCTTTCCCTTCATTCCAGAAGCCGATCGCAACCTGTGGACGGAGGATCGCTTCAGACTACTTTGGATTTTTCTAACACCCGTCCTCGCGTCGATGCTGATCCTCGTCATCAGCGTCCGCATCCTCCTTGGACAGCGTCATTTGCGAAGCTTCGTTTCCATCGTCCGTTTGGCGGGCCTCTTCGTGTTGGGCTCGGTGATTTCTCCGGTCAGCCCCGCATACGCGGCAACGGTCTTGGACGCGGACCCACGAGAGATGGTCTTGCTAGGAATCTTCGCGATCTCTTGGTCCGCGATGTATCTGTTCGGCTGTACCGCGTTTGGGCTGGTGCTTCGAGGCCTGGGTTATCGCTTACGATGAAGCTCAAAGCATCGACTATCGTTGGCAGAGTAAGTCGTTGACCCCTACTTGAATCATCACGCTTGTTCATGATGAGCCGTTCTGACCTGAACAAAGCGGGTGCGTGTCATCAAAATTGGCACGAAATCACTTGAGCGAGATCGGGAATTTTTGAGCAAACGGTGCATTGGTCGCCGGAATAGTCTTCCTACTTTCCAACGCTTTGCAGATCGTTAATTACCCCGAAATTGCTCCCGTGTTCCGGGTGAATTTCCTCCGATTTGATTCCGATAGCAGAGGTTGAACCTCTATCGGAGTCTCTTGTGCCAGCGCGTTCATCCTCTTCGCCATCGCCTCAACTGCTGTTCGCGATCCTGCTCGGAACAATCCTGTCATGCGCTGGCGTGTCACGTCCGGCGATCGGTCAGGATCCGCCGCCGAGCGAAACGATCCACTCGCGGGAAGGCGATTCGGGCCGTCAGGAAACAAAGGCTTCCGGCCAGCCAGCCGATCCCTCCGACCAGCCAACGAGCAACGATCCGGAGAAACCAGCCGCGAAGTCGGCGAGTCAGCCATTGCCACCGCCATCTGGGGACGGCGACGGCTGGAAACCGCGGCAACTTTCAACCGCCGCGCCGCAGACCACGGGCGCTGGTTCGGTGAGGGCAATTCCCGCAGCCGGCCCGCTGGGACGGTTCTTTAAGAAGAAGAGCACGGAAAAGGAACTTGAGCGCCGCAAGGCACCCTCGCCGCCGCCGAGTAACGCGTTTCGTGGCGACAAGCCGGATGATCGCGAAGAGGTTTCGTCGACCAAACGCTTCGCCCCGGCGATGGGTGGTTCCTGGGTTGCTCGGGACAATCCAGGCGTGCCGAGCGTAGAGGTTCCGCCGAAAGGCTCGCGGGTGAGCGTGGAATCCGCCAAGAAGCCCTCACCGAGTCCGCGTGCCGCTACGCCAAAACCGACGGAGCCGAAGGACGCCCCGGAAACGAAGGAAGAGGATCCGAAGCCGGTCACCGATCCCGTCGAGAAAATCATCTCGCAAGAATCCAAGCCCCGGTCGATGGAACTGGTTGCTCCGGGGCAGCCTGAAGAACCCAGTGCCAATCCGGCTCCCAAAGCGAAGAAGTCACCGAAGCAGCCTGTTTCGGTGTCGCCTCGCGTCGCCAGCAGTGCTTCGGGTGACGACCGCTCGCCTCGCAAATTGGACACGCCATCGGCATCGGTCGGTGATCTGCAGGCACCGCCGACCATGATCGACTACACGGGGCGGCCGACGGGGCGGATTCGATTGACCCGCACGGTGGCGCAGATGCGACGCGGCATCGAAGCCACGTTGACCTACTTTTATCAACGTCCAGAGGTCGCCACCGGCCGAAGCAACTGGGGCATGATGCATTCGATGATGGTCTTCGGTCCGGACACGAAGGTTCAGGTCGGCAATAAACGGCACAGCACGATTGCTTGGATCGCGGGCAATAACAACTGCCGAGGCCAACGTCTGCTAACACAAGACGCGAGTGGCTTGATGGCCAAAAGCGGCGTCGGTCTACAAGGGCACCAGGGCCAATTCCTGGCCGTCCTCGGCATGTGCCACGTCCCGCCGGAATACCCGCTCCATGCCGGTAAGAATAAGTACAGCGTCGCCGAACTGATCGAAGCCGAACAGCGTGCGTGTCGATCCGGCGTCGAATTGACGTTCACCTTGATTGGATTGTCACACTATTTAGACACCGACAGCACTTGGGTTTCCGATGACGGTGAGCAGTGGGACTTCGAGCGACTGTTAGCCGAAGAACTTGATCAGCCGATCGTCGGAGCCGCTTGTGGTGGAACACATCGCTTGATGGGATATGCCCACGCGCTTCGCAAGCGTCGCGCCGAGGGCAAACCGATTACCGGTCAGTGGAAGCGAGCGGAGGTCTACACGAACGACTTCACCTCGTTCGCTTACTCTCTACAAAATCGCGATGGCTCGATGAGCACGGGATGGTTTGAAGGCCGCGCGGACAACGGCGACGTTGACCGCAAGATTCAGACGACCGGCCATATCGTCGAATGGCTGCTGACCGTCACCCCCGATAGTCAATTACAGAACCCTCGACTGGTGAGTGCCGTCAACTTCCTGCTGCGATCTCTCTACAGGGATTTGGGACACGACTGGAGCATCGGGCCCAAAGGCCATGCTTTGCGATCGCTATCGATGTACCACCAGCGGGTTTTCCGAACGCATAAGCCCTGGGCGTCCGCGTCCCGATCGGCGGCGACCCGCGCGGGGACCCGTCGCTGAGCTGCGAACGAGACGGTTAGTGCGGCGCTGCTCTTCCAAGGCCAATTCATCGTCTCAGCGAGCCCCTTCGTTGCGACCGACGGCACGCGCCGCGTCGTGGTGCGAGGCATGCGCACGTTCACGCGAAAAACGTTTCGCATTGACGCGGTCCCGGTGTCCGGCGTTTTGTGCGTGAGCTACATTTTTGGGTGAACGATTCGATGCCCACACTCTGACGCCATTTTCCATGCCGACCCAACGCTTGACCAAGCACAACACGGCGATGCTCGCATCGGCGATGGCATTGGTTCAAGACATGTCCGCTGACGCGATCATGGTGCTTCTGGAGGGTGCCAGCGACTGGGAAAAGATCGCGGAAATGGCCAAGCAGTTGGAGTTCGAGAAGCACATCATCGTGGCCCTCGACGATGAGACCGAACTCGAGGGCGCATCCGAGGCGGGTCTAAAACCACTGGCTCTGAACAAGGAAAAAGCGCCGTTGCTGGAACGGTTGCAACATGCCCTGCTCGAGGCCACCGCCGATGAATTCATCAAACCTAACGACGAAGTTGTCGCGCTCTACGGTGGCTTCACCGCCGGTCGCCTCGATTCAATCAGCCACCTCAAGCTCGACGAACGAATGCGGCGGCTCACCAGCCGTGACCTGCAATCGATCGAAAGCAGCGTGCCGCTGAAGACACTCAAAGCGGTGATCGATATCGCCGTTCAAATCGGACTGGAGGGACGCGAGGGCAAACCCGTCGGAACGCTGTTCGTCGTCGGCGATACCCGCAATGTCCTCAAGCACACCAAAGATAGCGGTTGCGATCCGTTCCGGGGCTACAACAAGAAGGCCCGCAACCTTCTCGATCCGAAAGTCCAATCCGACGCCAAAGAGCTCTCGCAACTCGATGGCGCCTTCGTTGTTTCGGCGGAAGGAACCATCGAACGCAGCCGTCAAATGCTGGAGGTGTTGCACGAAGATCTGGTCATGTCCGGCGGGCTGGGTTCGCGGCACTGGGCCGCCGCCGCCATCACCCGG
Source organism: Planctomycetota bacterium (assembly GCA_038520195.1). Classification (GTDB taxonomy): domain Bacteria; phylum Planctomycetota; class Planctomycetia; order Pirellulales; family Pirellulaceae; genus Stieleria. The sequence goes on along the minus strand of JBCBLJ010000005.1, from coordinate 29,080 downwards.
CGAACCAAAGCGATCTCGGTTGTCGTCAGTCAATCGACGGGCACGGTGCGGCTGTACCAAAACGGCTTTCTCAAAATGCAGATCGAGCCGATGGACAAGGGCATCAAGTGGCAAGACGTCTCGTTCAAGATGCCCGGCTCGGAGGGGAGCTAACCGGTGCGTGACGAGATCTACTCGCTCCCGCGCGATCAGGTCGGCAAGTTTGAGTTCGATGATGCCGTCGCCGACGTCTTTCCGGACATGATCAATCGATCGGTTCCAGGCTACGGCTCCATCCTCTCGGTGATTGAGCAGCTCTCCGAAAGATTCGTGACGCCGGGATCGAACGTCTACGATCTCGGCTGCTCCCTCGGTGCCGCAACGCTACTGATTCGAGGAAACGTGCCGCGCGACGTCACGATTCACGCGATCGACAGCTCCGAAGCGATGACGCGGCGACTCGCGCAACGCCTCGCCGCCACACCTGGGGGCAGCGCAAACGTCGAAGTGCGCCAGGCCGATGTCCTCGACATCACGATGGACAACGCCTCGCTGGTCGTCTTGAACTTCACGCTGCAGTTCATCCCCGCCGAGCAACGCGATGCCTTGCTGTCACGGGTTTGCAACTCGCTCCAACCTGGCGGAGCACTGCTGCTGAGCGAGAAAGTCTGCTTCGACGCCCCTGCTCAACAAAAACTGCTCACCGATCTGCACCTCGACTTCAAGCGAGCGAATGGATACAGCGAGCTGGAGATCGCGCAAAAGCGGACCTCCCTCGAAAACACGCTGATTCCCGAAACGATCGAGGCCCACTGCGACCGATTGAGGAAGGTGGGTTTTGGCGTCGTCGCACCCTGGTTTCTCTGCTTCAACTTTGCATCGATCCTTGCGGTCAAAGGCGACTCGTGACGGAACCCTTGCCACAGTGGTACGACCGCGTCGAACTCGACACGTGGCTTCGGGACAGAAAACTGGATCAGTTCGCGGACTTGATCACGCGTTTGTCGTCGGAGCGACTCGATCAACCCACCAACGGTGATCTCCGCCGTTGGGTCGCCGCGCTCGACCAACTTCCCCAGCCGGGAACCTGCCGAATCGATGTCTCCGACGGCTCGGTGCGAGTGATCGGCGATCCCTCCGACAACGAAACACTTCGCGAAACGTTGATGCGGTTTCATCCGTGGCGGAAGGGCCCGTTTCAATTCCTTGATTTGTCCATCGACACGGAATGGCGTTCCGACTGGAAATGGGATCGCATTTCAGGCGCGATCGACTTGCAAAACAAGTCGGTGTTGGACGTCGGTTGCGGCAACGGCTACTACGGCTGGAGGATGCTGGCGGCGGGGGCCTCGTTCGTTCTCGGTCTCGATCCGATCCTGCGATTCCTCCTGCAGTATGAGGTCTTTCGCCGGTATGCGCCATCACCTTGTCGCCACTTCGTTGTGCCGCTGGTCGACAGTGACTTACCGGACAAGCTTGAATCGTTCGATGTCGCGTTTTCCCTCGGAGTGCTCTATCACCGAACCAGTCCGATCGATCACTTGCGAAGTCTGCACGGTGCGATTCGACCCGGGGGATCGTTGGTACTGGAAACGTTGATCATCGAAGACGATGAACCGACGGTGCTCGTACCCGCGGATCGCTACGCACAGATGCGCAACGTCTGGTTCCTGCCTTCGCTTGCGATGCTCGACCGCTGGCTACGTCGAACCGGTTTTGAATCCATTCAAACAATCGATGTCACGAAAACGACGACCGACGAACAACGACGAACCGACTGGATGACATTTCAATCGTTGGCTGACTTTCTCGATCCCGACGACGACTCGCGCACGATCGAAGGTTACCCCGGTCCGGTGCGTGCAACGGTGCTGGCGACAAAAACGTGAGCCTTCGGATTGGACGACCCTGGTGCACACTTGGGCAACGCCCAGCTGCGCACACGTTCAATCGCCCATCAGCATGCCGCCCAGCCCGCCGAGGCCATCGAGGATTGAACCTTCGCCTTTGTTCGCCCCTAAGCCTCCACCGGATTGAGCGACCAGCCGACCGGCGAAGCGCGAGAACGGCAGCGATTGCAACCACACTGGTCCAGGCCCACGAACGGTTGCGAGGAACAGCCCTTCACCACCGAAGAACGCGTTCTTGAGTCCGCCCACGAACTGAATGTCGTAGTTGACCGTTGGCCCCATCGCCATCAAGCAACCGGTGTCGAGCTTTAGCATTTCGCCCGGCTCCAGCTCGCGGTACATCATGGTACCGCCAGCGTGAATGATCGCGATGCCGTCGCCCTTCAACCGCTGCATGATGAAGCCTTCGCCGCCGAAAAGGCCCGCGCCGATCTTCTTCTGAAATGCGATGTCGACCGTGATCCCGCGAGCCCCGCAGAGGAAGGCATCTTTCTGGCAGACGATCTCGCCGCCGAGCTGATCCAGGTGCAGCGGTACCATGCGTCCCGGGTGTGGCGCTCCGAATGCGACCTTGGCTTGACGGGGACTCTGGTTTGTGAACGTCGTCATGAAGAGCGATTCGCCGGTCAGAGCACGCTTTCCCGCCGAGATCACTTTGCCGAACAGACTGCTATCCTGCTTGGAAGGGTCGCCGAACACGGTGGCCATCTCGATCCCGTCAGTCATGTACATCAGCGCGCCGGCTTCGGCAATCGTCTGCTCCCCGGGGTCGAGCGTGATCTCGACATACTGAGTTTCGTGGCCGAACACCTCATAGTCGATTTCGTCGCTGGTTCGATTGACGCCGTCGTTGGATTGGCCGCCGCGCATCGTGACCGGAGCAGTGCTCATCCGAACTTCGCCGGCCATGAACTGATCATCACCGTCAGTCGTGGAATCCGATCCCGAGACGGGCTGGAAATTGGTTTCCGGCGTGGGAGCGGGCGAGCCCCCGGGAATTCGAAACGTTTGACTGCAAGACTTGCAGTTGACGACCTGTCCAGCCATCTCTTCGCCGGCTTGAAAGCGTTTTCCGCACATCGGGCAATTGAATTCCATGAGTCTCCTCCGGGATGAGCAAATCAGAATCGATTGAGCGTTTCGATTAGGATATGGTTGTGAGGACGAATGTTCTTGTCCAACCCCCGCCCAAACGCTTTCTCCCTGAAAGGTTCCTTGATGACCCAAACTCCCCGAACCAATCGTCAACGACGAGAGTTCTTGAAGTCGAGCGTTGCCGTCGCCGCGGCCGCCTCGGTTCCGTACCATTTTTCCGCCGCTCGCACGTTAGCCGACGAATCGAAGAGCAAGAACGATCGGATCGCGATGGGCGTCATCGGCGCCGGTGGCATGGCTCGCGGAAACATGCGTGCCGCGAAGGAGTGGGTCGATGTTGTGGCCGTCTGTGACGTCGATGCCGAACGACGTGTCTCGGCGAACAAGGAAATGAGCGGTGGCAAGGCGGCCGAGATCGAGGACTATCGCGAGCTTCTCGCGCGGGAAGACATCGATGCGGTGCACATCGCCACGCCCGACCATTGGCACACCAAGCCACTGGTCGAGGCGATGTTAGCGGGTAAGGACGTGTACTGCGAAAAACCGCTCACGTTGACGATCGATGAAGGCAAGCTGATCCGCAAAGTGCAAAAGGAGACGGGTCGGGTCGTCCAAGTCGGAACCCAGCAACGAAGTACCTTCAATCTCTTCACCAAGGCAATGGCCATCGTCGCTGAGGGGCGGCTCGGCAAGATCAAGCAAGTCCAGGCGGCCATCGGCGGCGCTCCGACCAGCCCAAGCATTCCGATCGCCAAAGTTCCCGATGGCTTGAATTGGGATCGATGGTTAGGGCCTGCCCCAAAGGTGGACTACCGATCGCTGGCGCCGAAGAACGGCAAAGGTCGTGGCAACAGCAACTGTCACTATGAGTTTCGGTGGTGGTACGAATACAGCGGAGGGAAGTTGACCGATTGGGGCGCCCATCACGTCGACATCTGCAACTGGGCACTCAAGCTGAACGGCCAAACCGAAGGCCCTTACGCGATCGGCGGAAACGCTGAGCACCCGGTCAAATTTAACGAGGACGGCTACCCGATCCAAAACGATCGCTACAACACCGCGACAAAGTTTCAGTTCACCGTCAGCTATCCCGGCGGCACCGAAATGATCATCCGCAACGACACCGACAACGGTGTTCTGATCACCGGCGACAAAGGACGAATCTTCGTCAATCGCCGAAAGTTGGTCGGCAAGCCGGTCGAAGATCTGGCCGCCAACCCGTTGCCAGAAGATGCCATCGCGAAGGTCTACGGCTCGCCGATGGAGCACAACGAGCGGAAGGCTCACTGGGCGAATTTCTTGCATTGTGTCAAGGAGCGCAAGGACCCGATTAGCGATGTCCACACACACATGGAGATGCTGAACTTGTGCCACCTCGCCGGCATCAGCGCGCGTTTCGGCCGTGATCTCAAATGGAACAATGCCAGCGAACAGATTGTCGGCGACGAACAGGCCAACGCGTTCCTGGGACGGCCATACCGCAGCGGATACGAGATCGAAATGTAGCCAGACTCGTCAAACGGCTCACCTCGAAGCGTCGCTCTTGCCTCGTGGCCAGCGCGACGCTTCTTTTCTACACTCTCGGCTTCCCGTTCTCCCAAGAACCTGATTTGGAAGCCAATCGATGAGTGAGCAATACCGCCCCGGAACGCTGGCGCTCCACGCCGGGCAAGAACCCGACCCGACGACCAATAGCCGGGCGGTCCCGATTTACGCGACGACCAGCTACACGTTCAACGACACCGATCACGCCGCCGCTCTATTCGGACTCTCTGAGTTCGGCAATATCTACAGTCGGTTGATGAACCCGACGGTCGACGTGCTGGAAAAGCGATTAGCGGCGATGGACGGCGGCGTCACCGGACTGTGTTTCGCTTCCGGCCAATCTGCCATCACCGCCGCGATTCTCACGATCGCTCACAGCGGACAAAACATCGTCAGCAGCACGTCGCTTTACGGCGGCACGTGGACGCTGTTCACTCAGACATTCAAGCAACTCGGCATCGAAGTCCGATTCTTCGATCCCGATCAACCCGAGGCGATCCACGACTTGGTCGACGAGAACACTCGGCTCGTCTACATGGAATCGCTCGGCAATCCGAAGAACGACGTTCCCGACTTCAAAGCGATCGCCGACGCGGCCCATTCGGCACCGCATGGGGCTCTTCCGGTGCTGTGCGACAACACTGTCATGACGCCGATCCTACTAAAGCCGATCGAACACGGCATCGACGTCGTGATTTACAGCACGACCAAGTTCATCGGCGGGCATGGCGTGCACGTCGGCGGCGCAATCGTCGACAGCGGTAACTTCAAGTGGGCCGATCAGCCGGAAAAGTGGCCCGAGTTTTGTGGCCCATCGCCTTCCTATCACGGCGCGGTTTTCGAAGAGCATCTTCGACCGATGGGCAACATCGCCTACAACTTGCATGTCCGCACGCATTGGCTACGTGACACCGGTGCGGCAATGAGCCCGTTTGCGGCGTGGTGCTTCTTGCAGGGTCTCGAAACGTTGCACCTGCGAATGCCTCGCCACTGCGAGAACGCACTCAAGATCGCCGAGTTCTTGCAGGCCAATGACAACGTCGAATGGGTAAACTACCCCGGCCTGAAGTCTCACAAAGACTACGCCCGTGGCCAGGAACTGTTGCCGGGCGGACAGGGCGCGATTCTCGGCTTCGGTATCAAAGGCGGAATGGAGGCCGGCAAGAAATTCATCAATGCGTGTAAGCTGTGCTCGCACCTCGCAAATATCGGTGACGCGAAGACACTGGTCATCCATCCGGCGAGCACCACGCACCAACAACTCACCGCCGAAGAGCAGCAGCAAACCGGCGTCGTCGCCGAATACATCCGCGTGTCCGTCGGGATCGAAGACGCCGAAGACATCATCGATGACATTCGACAGGCGCTTGAGGTCGCGGTGAGCTGATTGAAGCGAAAGCAACCAGGTTCAAGCCGTCGGCTTGGAAGCACCGTTGATCGGGACGATTGCCAGCGATGACTGGAACACTCACGTCGGCGTCTCAATCCGGCGCGTGTGACGGACGCGGGAACGTGTCATAGCGACATTGATGCACCACAGCAACGCCCATTGATGAGCGACTCGAATCAAGAACCGACGAGCGATTTCGCGAGCACGGACGAAATGCGGGTCGCGGGCCCGCTGCGGCATGTGCAATCGGTCACCTTCGATCGCGGCATTGAACTAGAACTCGGGGCGTCGCTTCCGCGAGTGACCTGCGCCTTCGAGACCTGGGGCACACTCGACGACCAGGCTTCGAACGCTGTTTTGATTTGCCACGCGATTTCGGGCGACTCCCACGCGGCGCGGCATGGCGATGCCGATGATCCCGGCTGGTGGGATTCGTTGATCGGACCGGGCAAATCGATCGATACCGATCGCTTCTTCGTCGTTTGCCCCAATGTCCTGGGCGGTTGCCGAGGCACGACGGGGCCGGGCGACGCAGACCCTCAGACCGGCCGAACGTACGGCGCCGAGTTTCCTCGGATCACGATCGGTGACATGGTGACCGTGCAAAAACGGCTCGCTGAGCACCTCGGCATCGCGCGCTGGAAGGCAATCGTGGGCGGTTCTCTCGGCGGCCAGCAAGCCATGTCGTGGGTCGCTCGACATCCGCATTGCACCGAACTTTGCGTCGTGATCGCCAGCAGCCCCCGACTGACCAGTCAGGCACTCGGCTTCGACATCATTGGACGCAACGCGATTCAAACCGACCCCCATTTTCACGGAGGGCAGTACTACGACAAATCCGGTCGTCCGGACACGGGGTTGGCCATCGCGCGGATGCTCGGGCACATCACGTATCTTTCCACCGAAGCGATGGAGCAAAAGTTCGAATCAACCCGGCACGACCCGCGCGAAGTTGCCACCGTTTTCGAACAGCGATTTAGCGTCGGGTCGTACCTTGCTCATCAAGGCCAGAAGTTTACGACTCGGTTCGACGCGAACAGTTACGTGACGCTATCAATGGCAATGGATCTGTTTGATCTCGGTGCGACCCGACTCCAGCTGATGGAGACGTTTCATGACGCAGACTGCCGATTCCTGCTGGTGAGTTTCAGCAGCGATTGGCTGTTCACGCCGGGTCAGTCGCGCGACATCGTCAACGCGTTGACGGCGATCGATAAACCGGTGACGTATGCCGAGATCACGTCGCCACGGGGACACGATTCTTTTTTGATCAACGAAGACATCGAACAGTATGCGCCGCTCATCCAATCCCGACTGGGCGATACCGATGACTCGCCCGACGACCTGAAACAGGTGGAACAGTTGATCGTTGGCGAAATCGACGCGGGAGCTTCGGTGCTGGACCTCGGTTGCGGCGATGGACACCTACTTGCGACGCTAAAACGGCGCGGCCATGAAAAGCTCGTCGGCGTGGAAGTTGCCCAGGAAAACCTACTCAAGGCGGGGCGAAGAGGTTTGGAGATTATCGATTATGACCTGAACGTTGGCCTCCCCGCGTTCATCGACAAGCAGTTCGACTTTGTTGTTTTCAGCGCGACACTTCAAGCCGTCGCCAACGTCGAAGGTTTGTTCGAAGAGATGTTTCGGGTCGGGCATCGCGTGATCGTCAGTTTTCCAAATTTTGCGTACAGGGCTTTACGAGAAGACTATGTGGTTCGTGGCCGTTCGCCCAAAGCACCGGGCGAATTCGGCTTTGAGTGGTACAACACACCGAACCGAAGATTCCCAAGTATCGCGGACGTGCAAGATTTGTGCGCGCAGAAGGGCCTGACACTCGAAAAGGAAATCTACTTCGACGCTTCGACAGGCCAGCGTGTCGCGCCGGACCAGGATCCGAATTTGAACGCGGACACCGCGGTTCTCGTGATCTCCAAGGAGCATTCACCATGAGCGACCCGACGCCGAAACCCGTCCTGTTGTACCTACCGGGACTCGATGGGTCGGGTCGGCTTCTGTTCACTCAGACGCGTTTATTCAAAGAGTATGACGTGCTCTGCCAGGTCTATCCCAATGACAAGGCTCATGACTATGAGTCGTTAGCGACCGACGCGGCGCAAAGACTTCAGGCTGAATACCCGGGCCGCAAGGCGACCCTGCTCGCGGAGTCCTTCGGCGGAGGCGTCTCGATCGAATTCGTCACCCGCTTCCCTCAGTTGGTCGAACGCTGGGTCTTGGTGAATACGTTCGCGAGATTTCCAAAGCCTTGGCTTCCGCGACTCGGTTCGATCCTGCGATTTGGTCCCTCACGTCCGAGTCCGGTCTGGACCCGACGTTTCCGCGAACGAACACTGTTTGCCGATGACATGCCACGCGAATCTCGCGACCAATGGTGGGAACAAGTCAAAGACTTAAAAACGTCGACGGCCGGCCACCGAGCGAGATTGATTTCCGGCCTTGATCGACTCGCGGATCTCGCCAGCATTACGATCGAGACGTTGGTGATCGTCGCGACCGATGATCGGCTCGTCGCGCCTTCAGCCGGCTATGAACTTGCGAAACGAATACCCAACGCGAAGCTGGTCGAAGTCACTGGCGGCCACACGTTGATGGCGCACCCAAGCTTTGATCTTTGCGATCATCTGGGCAACGAAGATGCTGGCGGTTTATCGACAGCCGCTGGCGCCCTCCATCCCTCAGAGTGATGGTGAGGACGTGAGGTCACCCGTAGACAGTTTCAGCATCGATCTGCATGCTGAAACACGTTGGCGAAACTACATTACGGAAAGCCAATACGCCCTCGTTTCGGATTTCAATTTGATGAAGACGATTTCGCTTTCGCTTCGCTTTTTTGCCCTGTTCGTTTTTGCAAGTAGCAGCGCCCTGGTGACACACGCGCAGGATGGCGCCGGTTCGCGAAGCTCCGTTTCCTGGAATCAGTTTCGTGGGCCCGCGGGGCTCGGAGTCAGCCCGACTCCCTTGAAGTCCATCGCGTTCGATTCACCACTCTGGCGGACGCCGTTGAAGGGCGTTGGTTGGTCTTCGCCCGCGACGGACGGTCGGTACATCTGGTTGACCGCCGCCGTCACCACCGAAGCGACGGCTGAGCAAAAGAAGGCAAAGCTAACCGGAGTTCAGTTCGCTCAGATGAAGGACGTCGCCGGAAGCGTCGAGCTTTTCGCGCATTGCCTCGATGCCGCGAGTGGAAGAGTGATCGTCACGAAGAAACTGGGCTTGATCGATGACCCCGATCCGATCCATCCCATGAATAGTTATGCGTCCCCCACCGCAGCCATCGCCGGTGATCGTGTGATCTGTCACTTCGGCGGCTACGGCACTTGGTGCCTCGACGTGGCAAGTGGAGAAGCACTTTGGCAACAACGCTTGGTTGTGGATCACAGCGTCGGCCCCGGTAGCAGCCCAGTCATCGTCGACGATATCGTGGTCTTGATTTGTGATGGCATCGATCAGCAATTCGTTGCGGGTTTATCGCTGGAGACCGGAGAGATTACGTGGAAGACGAGCCGTCCCCCGATGCGCGCGAGCAACCCCGAATTCAAGAAGGCGTACAGTACGCCGCTGGTCATCGAAGTGGCCGGTCGCAAACAAGCCGTCGCCGTCGGTGCCCAGTGGGTGTGCGGCTACGATCCCCGTTCGGGAAAAGAAATCTGGCGGGCAGACCATGGAGACGGGTTCAGCACCACTCCGACGCCCATCATGGCGGGTGGAATGCTGGTGCTTTCAACCGGATACATGCGAGCTGAACTCGTGGCCGTGGATCCCGGCGGTCAAGGCGACGTGACCGAGACGCACATCAAGTGGCGCACCAACAAGGGGATTCCCGCAAAGCCTTCGCCCGTCACCGATGGGAAATCGATTTACTTGATCAGCGACGACGGCATTGCTTCGGCCGTTTCGATCGCGGACGGTTCGACCATTTGGCGCGAGCGAATTGGAGGCACTTTCTCTGCGTCACCGCTTATTTCCGGCGACCAGATTTTGATCGGGAACCACGAAGGAACCTTGCATGTCTTCGAAGGCGAAAAAGGGTACCAAGAGGTAGGCGTTCACGATTTTGGCGAACAAATCATGGCGACGCCCGTCCCGCTCTCTGACGGCCTGCTGATTCGGACCAAGGCTGCGATCTATCGCTTTTGATGACGCGATACACGCGAAGCTTACGATTCTCGAGCTCGGTGCACACACGGGATTGCTGACAACGCGTACCCCACTCAGTCGGCTCGACCCGTGGAAACGAATTTGGCTCGAACCTGCATCCCCGAGACGATTCCAAAAAGAAAGAGAATCCAAAACGCAAAGTCGTAGGAGAAGAACACTGTCGTGATCTCAACGCCAACGGCGAAAAGAGTCGCGGCCATCGCGACGACGAACTGTGAGCCGACGGGATAAAAGTACGTGCTGGCGACGCGGTTGAGAGAAAGGCACCCCACGATCGCGGCCACGAACAATGCGATCAGGATTCCCATGCCCACGAGGCCAAACCGGAGTCCGACAAGAATGAAGGAGTTGTCGACGATCCCGAGTCGCTCGCGGCTGCTCGCTTCGGTCGGTAGGCCCGGAATATTTGGAGGGAATGAGCTGACGTTCTCGGTGCCGTAGCCGAAGACGCCACCTCGCGGAATCAGCGGACCATAAATCTCGAGCACGAAGAGGCGGTTGCGGCTGCCCGAGTAGACGCGTTCCTCGTCATCGACCACGACAACCGCCGTGCGTCCTTCGGACTGATCAAGCCACTGCATGAGCGCGTCGGCGCTGGAGTACGCGACCACGGCTCCGATCACCGACAGCAGGATCAACGCGTAGCGAGCGACCCGGTTGTAAACCGCGGTCGCGAATGCAATTCCGAGCAAAGCCGCCAGTACGGGTCCGCGTGACAGCGTGGCGATCATCCCAAGTGAAAGCGCGAGGATCGCGAGTGTTGCCAGGACTCTCTGAGTGCGATTTTCGCCCGACTCACGCCAACCAATCGCCCATGGGATCACGGTCATCAGGACAACGGCAAGGAAGATCGGATGTCTTGTTGGCCCAAGCGCCCGGTATGCCAAGTCGAATCGCTTCGCTCGGTGCGTCTGCACGAGGTCATCGACTGGAATGAAAAGCGTTTCCCAGAGGTTCAGCCCGGAGAACGATTCGGCCACAGCCGCGAGTCCAATCACTGCACCGACACCGGTAAACCAGGGCGCCAGTTGAGCCAGTGCGTCGCGGTGCATCACCGCAAATCTTCCGGTCACATAGGGCAGTGCCCATTCACCGTACGAGCGGAACGGAAGGGTGGATTCAAATCCTGTCGCGACGCTGTCCGCGAGGACGTTCCAGACGACCAGCGCGGCCATCAAACCATCTAAGAGCGTCAGCGGTGACCAGACGGATCGGAAACTGTGCACACAGAACGCGACCATCAATCCAGCGGCGACGGCACTCTGCACGTTGAGCGGTGTGCCCAACGGCAAGAGCTGAAACCAAGTTGCCGCCGATAGCGAGAGCGCCACCCCGACCCCCACGGTCGATCGTCGACCGAGCCGGGGGCCAATCAGAAAGGCGACCACCGCGCAGCATGCGGTGAAAATCCAGAAACTAAGTTGCGCGCTCACTTTGACGAGTCACCGCCTCGTGGTGGACGACCCGACGTGTCTTGCGACCGCGCCTTTCGTCACCCCAAATGTTCGTCTTTTGCCCAAACGGACTCCACAGTTTAGTCGTTCTTGACACCATCGGAAGCGCGGACAATGGTGAGGTGACTTCTCACGTCAAATGCTCCGAGGCGATGGCTCTTTCATCCGAATCGTCCGAACAACCATCGCAAAGCGACGCGACCAACGGCGTCTCATTCCGCCGCCATGGGCTGTGGGCGCTCGCTGGGCGTTTGCTCAACATCGCAGTCGTCGCTTCGAGCTCGTTTGTCCTCGCCAGAATCATGCCGACCAAGGCGGACTTCGGCACGTTCACGTTTCTCCAATCAGTGGTCACTCTCTGTGGGATCGTGGCAGGGATCGGCTCGGGGACGGTCGCGATCCGATGGGCCGCGGAGGCAAATCATCGTGGCCAATCACCATCGCGCGACCTTCGAGTGATCGCGGCCACCCTCGGTGTCGCCGCCGTGCTCACCGGTCTCTCTTCGGCGATCGGATTGTCGTGGTGGTCCGGCTCCGGGCAATCACTCCTGCTCTCGCCGACCATGCTGATGATTGTGGGCGTGGCGATCGCGTTCCGGGGTTCACACCAGTTCTTTGCGGGGGCGGCGCGGGGGCACACTCGCTTAAAAACCGCGAATTTGCTTGATGGAGCCAACGGGAGCCCGATCTCCAACGGGTTCACGCTGCTCGCGTTTTGCTTGGCTTCGTTGGCGGTCGTTGGCACGTGGGAAGTCGCAACGACATCGCTCGCATTGGCAAACGTCATCGCGGCGTTGACGGGCATGTGGCTCTTGAGGGATTTGCTATTCGCTCATCAAGGGCGACGTCAACGTGACGACGACGCATTCAAGCGGCTGTTAGCGATCGGAATTCCGGTGGCCGCGACGTCGCTGATCGTGTTCCTCGTTGAGCAGTTGGATGTGCTCTACGCCGGCGCATTCCTCAGCGACGAAGAACTAGCCGACTATTCGGCCGCCAAGCGATTCAGCCTGCTGCTGCGGATGCCCTTCGCGATGGTCAACATGGCCGTGACCGGAGTGATCTCCAACTACTACATTGCCGGCAAAAAACAGGAGCTTCAGCGCATTTTGTCGGGAACCGCCGTGATCGCATTCGCGTGCTCACTCTGTGCCTCACTTCCGATCCTTTTGTTGCCGGCAACAATGCTGGAGCTTGGTTATGGAGAAGGCTATTCGGCGGCGGCCACCACACTGTTGATCCTCGTGGCCGGGCAGCTGATCATGGTCGTGGGCGGTAGTTGCCAGCAGGCGTTGATCCTCACCGAGTTTCAAGGCGTCGCGATGAAGGTCAATTTGTCGGCTGCGCTAGTGTTTTGCGGGCTGTTGATTTCCGTTCCCGGAATAGGCCCGGAGCGCGTTGCAATTTGCTTTACGCTTACAACCGCTATCCGCGCCGGTGTGATGTGGTGGATGGCGTTGCGACACCTCGAAATCAATACTGCCCCGACTAGGATCGGGGCCGCGTGGGCTGTCTCGCAGCTGCGGTCGGTTCCAGTTTTGAAGAAGCTGTTCCGGGCGAAAAATGAGTCCTCAGGCAAGTCATGACCCTTCCCAATTTTCTCTACATCGGACCGCCCAAGTCAGGTTCGACCTGGCTGTACGGGGCGCTCGCGCAGCATCCAGACGTCTTTGTTCCCGAGCTCAAAGATCTTTATTTCTTCGACCGACACTACGATCGAGGGATCGATTGGTATGGCAGCCAGTTTGACGGCGGAGAAGACTTTGCCGCGATCGGCGAGATCTCGCACGACTATCTGTTTTCGGCCGAAGCGTGTCAGCGGATCGCACGCGACTTGCCAGAAGTCAAACTGATCACGATCCTGCGCGAACCGAAAGACCGCGCGATTTCGCACTATAAGTATTCACTTCGATTCGGCAACGTCCGCGGCTCGTTCGAAGACGCCGTTGGGCAGAATTCGCTGATCCTCGAGCTCGGCCTTTATTCCAAGTACCTGCGCGGATACTTTGATGTGTTTCCGGCGGAGAACATCGGAGTGTTTTGGTTCGACGACCTGAAAGCCGACTCGAATCGCTTCGCCGCAAGCGTTTTCCGTTTTCTCGGGATCGACGACTCAGTGCGGATTGATGTCGAAAAGGGCGTCAACGGACAAGCCGTCTCGCGATCGGTCTTGCTCTCCCGATTGGCGCGGCGCAGCGCGACGCTCGCCCGCACACTTGGCTGGACGAAACTGCTCGGCCGTGCCAAGAACTCGGCGATGCTGCGAAGCATGCTTTTCCGCAGCACCGGGGGGCAATCGAGTCCGTTCGACCTTTCAGGGGCGGATCCGATTTGCGATTCGTTCTACCGTGAGGACCTCGCGCAATTGCGCGAACTGCTTCCGTCAGGCGTGCCGTGGTCGATCACGGACGCCGACTTGGAACGGAGCCCCGAATGATCCCGTTGCTCTTCGCCCTGCTGATGGTTTTTGCCCACAGTCAGGACATGTTCGCGATCGCGGCGCCGGCGAGCTTGATGTTGTTCGTACTCGCCAATTCGTTTCCTCGCCCGAACTTGAATGTCTTTCGCGAGATGGACTTCTTTCTGGGCATCGTGCTGACGGTCTACTCTGTCGCCGTCGCTTGGATACACAACGGGGACATGATTGCGGAGTCACCGATCGGGTACTTCGCGGGTGATGGGCGAGCGACCTATGTATTTGGGTTTTACTTGGCCATCCGACTTTCGGTGGCTTCACGTCCTGAGGCCTATCGCGATCTGGTGTGGAGCTGCCTCGCCGTGGCATCTGCGATCGCCTGCCTTAGCATTTTTTCGTTCGTGACGCAGCCAATCAGCTTCGGGGACAACACCTTGGGTTCGATGAGCGGAAAGGGTGGCAAGGTCGCGGTCGGGTTGTTGGGCACCAAGAACTCGTATGCGGGAAGCAACACCGGTGCGTTGGTGCTCGCCTTAGGAATGTTGTTGATCCAGCCGCGGCAATGGATGGTCCCCCGCCTACCGTTGCTGTTGGCGTCGTTGATTCTCGCGGCCGGCTTGATGTTATCCGGATCTCGCGGCTACTTGCTGGGCGCTTTGGCGGCGGGAGCCATCACGATCATCTGGTTTCGATCGCCCGGAAGACCTTCGTCACGTCAATTGGTGTCAGGGGTCTTAGTGGGTGCCGCGGCGGTTCTATTCCTCGCGGTCGCCTTCGTTGCCGTGAACACCGAACGAGTCGAAAAACTCAGTTCCGGGAACGACAAGAACGTGGTTCGCCGATTCAAGCTTTTCGAGTACACACTTTCTCAGTGGGGAAAGAGCTCGCTGATCGGCATTGGGCCGGGCTCGATCACTCAGCCCGATTTGGTACTACGCGAAACCGCGCCGCCATGGTTTTCCTTGAGAGTCGATGGACACAAGGCCGAAGATGGATTCCAGTGGCAAGGCGATCTGCCGTTGGGTCAACACGCTCACAATTTGCTGCTTCAACTCGGAGCGGACTATGGCTTGATCGGTCTCCTGTTGCTGGCGGCGTTGATTCTTTCCGCGATTCGAGGCGGCGTGTTTCGCCACTCACCGGCTTGGGACGAAGAAGAAGTTTTCCGCAGACGGATCGCCGTCGTCTCGCTGATATACCTCGTGGTCGCCGGTGCCGCTGCTGGGTACACGTTGACCAGTGCGTCGATCGCGTGGTCGACGTGGGCATTGATCGCGGGCTGTCGCCCGTCCGTTCGCGATCCTCATTTCGTCGATGAGTATGACGATCATTGGGCGGCAAACGAACCACTCGAAAGTGACGAGGACGTGGATGAGTCCTGGCAATGGGAGGCTTCACGTTGAACGCACCAAAAGTAGCCGTCTGCGGTGTTCGCTACAGCTCCAACTTGGGCGACGGTGTGATTTCCGATTGCCTGGGCTGGATGATCAAGCAATGCGTCGCCAACGTCGCGATCGCTGATGTCGACCTCGCCGGTCGCACCGAGTTTGGTGAGCAAACGGTCGCGCAGCGGAGGCTGAAACTACGTTTGTTGCTCTCCTTGCCTCGAGTGCTGCAAGATGCGCTCGTCCGTTTTGTGCTAGGGCGTAAGCTGCAGCGGGATTTGAAACCCAGTTGGCGTGCCTCGCTCACGGGATGTTCGGCGGCGCTCATCGGTGGAGGCCAATTGCTCTCCGACTCGGACCTGAATTTCCCGCTCAAGATCGAGGGACTCGTCGACATCCTGGAAGAACTCAAGGTTCCCGCCGCGGTCTACGCTTGCGGGGTGACGCGTTCGGGAGGCTCGGGGACACAGGTTTTGCGTGAAAGCTTGGCTGCCTCGTCGATTCGATCGGTCTACGTTCGCGATCAGAAATCGATGGCGGTGATCAGAGACTTTGGCGTTGACGAGCCTCATCTCGCCTACGACCCGGCGATTCACGTCGCCGAAGCGTACGAGCATTCTCGCGCGACGGAAGCTGACTTGGACGTCGGACTCAGCTTCACCGACCCGGTCAACATGAAGTATTCCTCCGGCCGTGAATTGCCGTTCGCCGACCATCTGCCGGAGATCATGAAAACGGTCGTTGAAGCGCTCTCGTCCGCCGGGTCGCGGGTTGGGCTGTTCACCAACGGGGCGGTCGAAGACGAGCAGTTTCTCGACCACTGCGATGCGTCGTTTCAATTCACCTCGTTGCCGGGAGTTCAACGGCTACCGCGCCCCATCGAGCCAAGTGAACTCGTTCAATCGATCGGGCGATTTCGCAAGATCGCCGCCCACCGTTTGCACACGAACATCATCGCCTTCGGATTAGGCATCCCGTCGGTCGGGCTGGAATGGAGCCAAAAGGTGCCGCACTTTTTTGAGCTCGCCGGTCGCAGTGAATTTTTGATCGGCAAGGATGAATTGACGTCCGATCGAATGCTAGATCGCTTGGACTCGTTGACGCAGGACTCGGCGAACGCCCACCGACTGGTCGAGATGAAGCAGGACAGCCTCGGCATGCTTCGCCAGGCGATCAAAACCTTGGGAATCACGGTTCGTTCTGTGAACTCCATCCCGGAAGAAGAGATGCAACAAGATGGCTGACATCGGTCTGGTACACGAATGGCTCACCACCTATGCCGGCAGCGAGCGCGTCGTGGAGCAGATCGCCCATGCGATGCCGATCAAGCAGATGTATGTCCTGGTGGATCACCTCAAGGATTCTCGCCCAAGCGTTTTCGATGACATCCCCATCTCAACATCGATTCTGCAGAAGCTGCCGTTCTCGAAGAGCAAGTATCGATCGTTCCTCCCATTGATGCCGATGGCGGTCGAGCAACACGACGTGACCAATCATGACATCGTCATTGCCTCGCAGCATTGTGTGTCACACGGGGTGATCACTCGTCCCGACCAGCCGCTAATCTCGTATGTGCACTCGCCGATGCGATATGCTTGGGACCTGCAACACGAATATCTTCGCAACAAAGGCATTCACTGGGGCATCCGCTCCCTCATCGCGCGGAAAATGCTGCACTACACTCGGATGTGGGATCGCGTCGCGGCCGACCGAGTCGACCACTTTGTTTGCAACTCAAAGTTCATCGCCAGTCGGATCGCCAAGTACTACCGGCGTGACGCGACCGTCATCCACCCGCCGGTCGCCACCAACGATTTTCAACTCTGCGAACAGAAAGACGACTTCTACCTCACCGCGGGCCGAATGGTCCCGTACAAGAAAGTCGACCTCGTCGTCCGTGCGTTTGCAAAGATGCCGAACAAACAACTGGTCGTGATCGGTGACGGCCCCGAAGTCAAACGCGTCAAAGCGCACGCCGCACCGAACATTCGTTTTGAGGGTCATCAACCCTTCGCGACGCTTCGAAAGCGAATGGGTGAGGCCCGCGCGTTTGTCTTTGCGGCCTGCGAGGACTTTGGCATCATGCCGGTCGAAGCGCAAGCTTGCGGGACACCGGTGATCGCCTACCGACGCGGTGGGTCCCAAGAAACTGTCGTCGACGGACGCACCGGCGTGCTTTTCGACGAACAAAGCGAAGCATCGATCACTTCGGCGGTCGAACGATTCGAGCAGCTCTCGTTTCCCCCGGAGGTCTGCCGCGAGCACGCCGTCGGATTCTCCGAAGAGCGATTTCGCACGGAATTCAGCGACTACGTCAATCAAGTGATCGAAACGTCAAACTGAAAGCATGCCGCGCGAATCGCTTGTGGACGCGATTGCCTCGCAAGAAGGATGACGCGTCGTCGAGGATCCCCCGCGGTGGCAGGCGATCGATTTGCAGGAAAGCTAAATGCGTGAAACGTACTGGCCACTCAATCGACGTACGAGCCGACGCATTTCAAGCACACTGATCGTGGCGATGACTTGGTGCGCGGCGAGTTCACTGTTTGCGATGACTTGATCAATCGGTGTGCTTGCCGATTCGATCGCCGACAGAACCTTGCGCTCAAGATCGTTTAGCTTCAACTCGGCGGGATTGCGGACTTCGTGGCCGCCTTCGGTTTGAATGCTCGATGCCATCGGCCCGAGAGCCTCAAGAATGTCTTCGACGCCACGAACCAGCGTTGCCCCCTCACGGATGAGCAAATTCGTGCCCTGAGAAGCTCGACTACTGACTTGACCAGGCAATGCGAGAACATCGCGATTGAGTTCGCCGGCCAAACGCGCCGTGATCAACGACCCGCTGCGTTCGGGTGCCTCGATGACCAGCGTCGCGAGACTCAGTGCGGCGATCAGCCGATTGCGCTGCGGGAACATACCGCCGCGCGGTTTTGCCGTCGGCGCGTACTCGCTCAACACGGCCCCTTGTCCCGAAACTTCCCCGGCCAATTCGGCATGTTCGCTCGGATACATTTCCCCGATGCCACCGCCGAGAACAGCGAGTGTGCGTCCGCCGGCGTTCAGTGCCGCTCGGTGGGCGGCTCCGTCGATGCCACGCGCGAGTCCGCTCACCACGGTCACACCCGACTTGGCCAGACCGTACGCGATCCGATCGGCCTGCCGCGTGCCGTAGGCGGTGGCATGTCGCGTCCCGACAATGGCCACCGCCATCTGATCGGACTCGACGAAGTTGCCCCGCGCGAAGAGAACCGGCGGCGCGTCACACAGGTCGAGTAGTTTCTGAGGGTATTCAGGCGAACCCTTCAGGAGCAGATCACAGTCGTTTTCACAACACCACTGAAGGATGGTCTCCGTGTCGACATGGTGTGACGCGGTACGGATCGTGTGAATCAGTTTTGGCCCAACACCGGCGACCTGGGAAAGTCTTTCTTCACCGGCCGTTAAGACCTCGCCGGCGTCTTCAAAGAAATCGAGCAAGGAAGCGAGCGTCCGTGGACCGAGTCCCGGCAGCATCGCCAAGCGAAGTGTTGTCTCGAGCGAAGTATCTGCCGCGGCTGCCTTCATCCGTTGCCCCATGAATTCGATGCATGACTCGGGTTGCGAGTCTACCGAGAGAGCGACACGTTGTGTAACGGACCGGTCGCAATTTCACGGGTTCCTTGATGTTTCACGAGCCCGCGCGCCGTTGCACGCGGCGCCGCCGGTACTTCTCATCCGGCGATGGGTGCGTGAAACAGCGTTCTCGACGATCAGATAAGAACGAGACAAAACCGCCGGCGAATGGCCAGAGCCGAGCAGCGAGTGAGATGGTAACGTCGGCAAGCGTCAAATCGTCTGGCTAGACCGAGAGGTATCACCAGCGGCGAGTTCGGATCACGAGGCGGCGGTGACCGGTTCGCTCTTGGCTGGAAAGTAGCCGGCTTCCGACCGAGCGGCCTCTAGCGCCTCATGAAACTGTTGAACGACGGGACGCCGCGCGAGCCGCGGATTTACGTGGGAACGTGAATCCAACAAGTGAAGTTGGGCTTCATCGATACTCATACCCCGGTACTTGATCAACCAACACATGGCGATCGTCGCACTCCGGGCGCGGCCAGCTTTACAGTGAATGTAGACGCTGTCGTTCTGCAGTTTGTATTTCTGAATGAACTCGACCGCCGCCTCGACATCGCCTAGTCCAGGATGCGTAAAGTCTGTCGTCGGGATGTGAAGCTGTTCGATCCCGTGTCGATCGTACTGGCTCTTCGGACCGCTGTATTCCTCGCACGTATTCACCACCGCACGAACGCCTTCGGCTCTTAAGCCGGCGACGTCGCGAGCGAACGGAAAGGCGCCAACAATGACATGATCGTCAATCCGATCCCACCATCGTCGCACGGATAGAATCCGAGCGAGGAAAAAGTTCCAACCAAGAGTCGGTAGGAACACGGTGCGGGCGTAGAGTCGAGAGATCACGAATCAAAGCGGTCGATGATAGAGCTGTGTGCCGGAGATTACCGCATGGTAGTCGAATCACGAAACAGTTCGCGACGAAAAAACGCCGCGCGGGTGGCGCGGCGTTTCGACTCAGCACCGACGTTTTGATCGGCTTATTCGGCGATGCAATACAGGGCCCCACCGCTGCGGACAAATAGACGACCGTCGCTGACTGCTGGGGAAGCCGAAAAGCCCGTATCGTCCGTCAACGTGTTGGTCGCGACCACTTCCATCTCCGGTGATGCGGTCACCACATAAAACTGACCCTGGGGCGAAGTGACATAAAGTTTGTCGCCGACCAAGATCGGCGATGCGTACTCCATGTTCCGCCGATCGCCGAACCCGCCGCCCCCGCGACCTCCGAATCCACCTCGTCCCCCACCGCCGAAGCCTCCCGGTCCGCCGCGGCCACCAGGCCCGCCGCCGAAACCGCCACCAGGCGCACCGTCCTGACCGCGAGCCCCGGGTGCTCCGCCACGCCCGCCATCACCACCGCGACCACCTCGTCCGCCTCCAAAACTACCGCTGCCACCTTCCGACAGTCGCTTCTGTTTGACGCGGTCGCCGGTCGCCGCGTCGTAGCAAGTCAGGATGCCACTGGAGTACACGTACAGGTGTCCGTTGTAGCCCAGAGGCGATGCGAAGCGTCCTTGGATCTTGGCATCCCAGACGACGTGTGAGTCGTTGACGTCACCTTTGCCACCGGCCTTTACTGCGACAGCGTCGCCGCTTCGGCCACCGACCGCGTAGACCACGCCGTCGATCGCGACGGGGCTTGCCGATGTCGAGTTGTCGGTGGTGCCACGTGAGTACCAACGAAGCTTTCCGTTTTCTGGATTGATCCCCCAGACTTCACCCGGAACGCTGACGACCAAGTCGGTGCGATCGCCGGTCGTCGCGAACGTTGGCGTGCTCCAAGTCCCCTGTAAGCTTGCCGCGGGCGTTTTCCAAACCTCCTCACCCGTTTCGGTGTCGAAGGCAAACAATGCTTCGCTCTCTTCAGCGGCGGTGATGATCACAAGCGACTTTTCGCCGTTGTTGTAGACGATCGGACTCGCCGCCGAGCCCCATGCTTGTGGCCCACTTCCGGTTCCGACACTCTTGCGCCATTTTTCGTTGCCATCCAAGTCATACGCGATCACGCCTGTCTTACCGAAGAAGACGAAAATGTGTTTGCCATCGCTGGTCGGCGTGTGGCTGGCGTATCCGTGGGCGCTGACTCCCGGCGGACGATACGGGTCTTCGGGCTGAACGGCATCGATCGTCTTGGTCCACAGTTGATCTCCCGTGACGACATTGAAGCAGGTGAGGTGTCGCTTAAGATCGTTGATGTCCTCGTTTTGCCCGCCGGTCCCGTAACCCGAATACGAAGTGACGAACACCTTGCCACCCACCACGATCGGGCTGGAAACGCCCACGCCTGGAAGCTCGGCCTTCCACTTGAGGTTCTCCTTGTCACCCCAGCTCTGCGGAGGTGGCGTCGAATCGCTACTCATCGACGTGCCCGCGGGACCAAGAAATCGATTCCAATCCGCCGCCGAGGCTGAGGAACCGAAGGAAAGCACGCCGAACGAAAGTAAAGCAGTTGCCACCAGCCGTCGCGAGCGATGCGGCGACGCAAAGAGTGTAAGACGTTTCATGGGTGGAATTCCGTGGAGAAGAGGTTGGTCAGTGCGATTCGCATTTTGCCTGGGGCGATTCGGACTGTCGGGTCGAATACGGCAGGGCAGTTCGACAACGGGCACCCTGCACAACGGGGCTTCCGAACGATGCCGCCTCTGGTTTCTGCGTGGAACACCCAATGACGGTGGCAGTTTCGCTGTTTCGCCCTATTTTCGTGGGGTGTGATTGGTTCGCGGAGCCCGCCGCGTCGGTCGAGCCACGGGAAAAGCCATTTTCAACCGCGGCATTGGGCTGGGACGCCTCGTACCAACGAATTTACAATGGGCCAGGACCGCTTTCGCCTCTCATGCAATCTCAAACACTCACCCGCGATACCCAAACGTCTGCTTCCGCCGAGGAATCGATTCCACGGGAGCAACCCGGCGGGACTCCGATCGCACATCCACCTACACCCGCTAGAAAGACTGCCCTGATGAAACGATTGACGCTAATTCTTGCCGCCTGTGTCGCGGTAGCCGCCCTGACGTTGCAGCCGGCCGAAGCCGAGCCAAGCCTGGGGATCGGTTCAAAGGCACCGGCGCTCGACATCGAGCATTGGGTCCAAGACGGTGACGGACGATTCAACCACACCACCGAATTCGAATCCGGAAATGTCTACGTCGTCGAGTTTTGGGCGACTTGGTGCGGGCCTTGCATCCAAAGCATGCCGCACCTCGCGGAGCTGCAAAACCGCTTCCGAGACTCGGGTGTTCAGATCATCAGCATCTCGGATGAATCACTTGACGAGATCGAAGCCTTCCTGAATCGCAACCATCCACAAGCGAAAAAGTCGTTCGCCGAAATCACTTCCGCGTATTCGTTGACGACCGACCCAGACGGCTCCAGCTATCGGTCGTACATGGAAGCGGCTGGCCAGAACGGTATTCCCACGGCATTCGTCGTCGGCAAGTCAGGATTGGTGGAGTGGATCGGTCACCCGAGCGAACTCGACGAGCCGCTTGCGGCGGTGACCAATGACGAGTGGGATCGCGAAGCATTCAAGCAACAACTGGAAGAGCAAGGCAGGTTTGAAGAGGCGATCCAAGCCATCGCGATGATGGCGGGCGAAGGCAGGATCGACCAAGCCATGGCGGCGATTGACAAGGAACTCGCCGAATCGAAAAGTGAAGGCATTAAGGAGCAGTGGGTTTCGCTCAAGTACCGCTTCAAACTGATGAGCGGAAAGGTCGATGACGCGGTGGTCTCTCACTACCGAGCAGAACTCAAGAGTCTTCAAGGCGAACCTTACATGGTCGGGCAGCTTGGATTCATGATCTATGGCGCCTACCAAAATGGAGGCGAAGTCGGGTCGCTCGCCAAGGACGCGATCGCCGCGATCAATGAGGAACTGAAAGACACCGAGAAAGACCTGCAGCCCCTTCTCTACAGCACCGTGGCGCAGCTACACACCGTCGACGGGAACATCAAAGAGGCGCTGGCCGCCCAAGAAAAGGCCGTGGAGATGTCCGACGGTCGTCAAAAGAAACGTCTGCAGATTTTCCTTGACGAACTCAAGTCGAAGGTCGAAGGAGAGTCTGGCGGTGACGCCGACAAACAGTGAGCATCTTCACCCTTGAGTCGCGATGAATCGCAGCGTGGTTCGCCGGGCGGGTTGACCGCCTGGCTGCAACTCATCCGCTTGCCGAACGTCTTTACCGTGCTGGCCGATGTCGGCGCGGCGTTTTTGTTGGTCGCCGGCGGGCCCCATCCAACCTTGCGTTTCGTCGTGGTGTTGTTAGCCGGCGTCGCGCTTTACTGGTCGGGAATGGTGCTCAATGATGTTTTTGATGTCGAAAAAGATCGACGCGAGAGATCGTCACGGCCGATCGCCAGCGGCGCGATCTCGATCGGCTCGGCCAGCCGCGCCGGTTGGGCGCTCTTGGTGATCGGGCTGATCTTCGCGGCGATTTCCGGCTACCTACCGGGAGGCGGCGACTCAACGTGGCTTCCCGCGGTCATCGGAATCTTGCTTGCCGCAATGATTGTGGCATATGACGGGCCCCTCAAGTCGACCCCGCTCGCGCCTGCGGCGATGGGAAGTTGCCGAGTCCTAAGCTTCTTGCTCGGCGCGTCACCGGTCCTGCCGCTGGTCGACTCGATGCCCTCGATCCCGACGTACTTGCTTGGTATCGCATTTGGGTTTGGCGTCTATGTGATGGGAATCACAACGCTCGCGCGAGACGAAGCCCTGGGCGGCAAGAGCATGAACTTGAAGGTTGGGTTCGGTGTCTTGCTGGTTGGTGTGATCCTCTTGGCGGTCGCGCCCGATTTGGCGAGTGCGCAACAAAGCGCGTCGTGGCGCTGGCCATCTGGCCAGCGCTTTTACATCTTGATCGCGGCCTGCGCGTTGCCGGTGACGCTCCGGGGAATTCGATTGTTGGCATCACCGACGGGCCCTCATCTCGGTCAAACCATTCGAGTCGGGCTGCTGTCGATCATTTCATTGTCAGCCGCATTCGCGACACTCGGTGCCGGCCCCCGTTGTGGCATCGCCGTGTTGGCGCTGGTCGTGCCGGCGATGATTCTTGCGACAAGACTGCGGGTGACGTGATGGTGCCAGGCTTTCACGCAAGCAGTCTCGAATTTCACGACCCGGCCAGATTGATCGAGGATTTAGCGGCGTTGGGCTTCGGTGCGATCGCGATTCGACCCTGTCGGGGTGCGTGGGACGCAGGCGCTGCATGGTACGACTCGATGACAGCGGAGATCTCGGCGGCCGCGAAGGAGAATTGCATCGCGATCATCGTGGATTTGGATGCGCCCTTTTATGACGATCCGAGATCCTTCGCGTCGTTTTCACTCGCAAGTGATGACGAACAACAGCGGTCCGCCGCGGCGCAACAAATCGAATCTTGGATCGAGCGGGTGGCCGACCTCCTGCCAACCGCCATCACGTTTTCCACAGGAAGAACCCGCCCGCCACATGGTGAACTGGTACCGTCGACGGAAGAACAGGTTTTGGAGCGACTGGCGGCGACGATCGCTCCGCTTTGTCGACGCGCGGGTGTCGAGGGGCTGCGATTGGCACTACGGCCGGTGGCCGAGCACGCGATCGCAACGGTGGCACACTTCGAACGATTTGGTCAGTGGCTCGGCTCAGAGGTGTCCCTCGGGCTGGCCGCGGACGTCGGTGAGATGTTGCTCGGCGGTGAATTCCCGATCGGCGCGCGGCTGGCGCGACTCGAGCATCGCTTGTCATGCGTCTACCTCTGCGAGCCCGACCTGGACCGCGGTTGCGACCAGCGATTCGGTTGCGGCGATATCGATCTGTCGCGAGTTTGGAGCGTGATGACCGAGAGCGGTTTCGCGGGACCCGGCGTGTTCCGTGCCTGCGGCCACGGCCGAATTGGTCTTGACCTGGCGAGACAGGCGATCGCGATCACGGCCACACTTTGAGCTGCGGGTCGTGGGGGATTCCCCTCACGGCGTTGGCAAATCCCACCCGGCAAGTCTTGTAGAAAGTGCGACTTGATGGCGGAGTAAAAGTCGGTCAGGATCCCGTGAAACACGAAAAAAACGTTTCACGAAGGTGAATCTCCTGGACCCTTCGGCGCGGACACACCTATGATTCATTTACCGATCGGAAACAAATGTCGATCGTCGAGTGGGGATGAACATGCTGGAGTTGATGAGTGATCCGACCTTGAAGGCTGGCCTCGCGATACTGGTTGTGATCGTCCTTTCTGCGGCCGCATTTTTCCTCGTGGCAAGGTTGCGCGACTACACCGCCAAAGACTGGGATTCGTCCTCCAGTGGCCTTTCAAACTTCGAAGAAATGCGTTTGAAAGGTGACATCAGCGAGGAGGAATTCCGAACAATAGAGGCAGCAACCCACGCGAGGGTAAATGGAATGGATGACGCCGCGTCGGGTCCCGATGAGGGAACGCCCGCGTAAGTCATCCGGCCCTGATAGACCTCCATCGGTTCAGGATGAACCGATTTTCTCCTCGCCGGGACGCGATACTTTTCCGCAGTTCGCCCTCCCAATCAATCTGGGCAATCGGCTTCGGAAACCCCACTGAACCCACTAAGATTTACTAACCAGAGTTCGAGCATCGTCACGAACGACGGCTTTCAAATCGCCTCCCGCTCGGAAGCAGATGTCGATGGCATCTCCTTCCCAGCATTGATGCGAAAGCAGTGCTTGGACTGTGGGCCGAACCGTTTGAAGCTTTCAGCGGCAGGCACGAGTGATGGCTGGGAGACGTCGGGAGTGGAGTTGGTTCGCCAACACTTCCTCCGACGTGGTCACGCTCACGCCTGGCAACGATTGCCAGATAAAGGAGTCGATAGATGCCCGTCAAGGAAAACAACAACCCGCGCGGCTCGTCGAACAAGAAGAATGCATTCTGTTCGTTCTGTCGTAAGAGCTATCGTGACGTCGGGCCGCTGGTCGAGGGCCCGGGAGATGTCTATATCTGCGCCGAGTGCATCGAGCTTTGCCAGTCGATCCTCGAACAAGAGGAACGACGTCGCGGACCCAACAAGCAACTCTTCGGCGATATCCCCTCGCCGCGCAAGATCGTCGAGCATCTCGATGAGTACGTGATCGGTCAGAGCGCCGCCAAGCGTGTCCTCGCTGTCGCCGTTCACAATCATTACAAACGACTGACCAGCGAATGGGAGGGCTCCATCGACGTTGAGATCGAAAAGAGCAACATCCTGCTGGTCGGTCCCACCGGAAGCGGCAAGACTCTGCTGGCGCGATCGCTGGCGCGTATGCTTGATGTTCCCTTCGCGATCGGCGACGCGACGACGCTGACCGAAGCCGGTTACGTCGGCGAAGACGTCGAAAACCTGTTGCTCAAGCTCTTGCACGCCGCCGACTTCGATGTCGAAGCCGCACAGCGAGGCATCCTTTACATCGACGAAGTGGACAAGATCGGCAAAACCGGCGGCAACGTCTCGATCACCCGCGATGTTTCCGGCGAAGGCGTTCAGCAGAGCTTGCTGAAGATGCTCGAAGGTACCGTCGCCAACGTGCCTCCTCAGGGAGGCCGCAAGCATCCGGAGCAACAGTACATTCAGCTCGACACCAGCAACATCCTGTTTATCGTCGGCGGGACGTTTGTCGGTATCGAGGACATCATCCGTGAGCGTCTTGGTCAAAAGACACTCGGCTTCGGCGAAGCCGCCGGCCGAATCAATGAGCAAGCCAGCGACGAGTTGGTGGCCGAAATCCAGGTCGAAGACGTGATGCAGTTTGGGCTCATCCCCGAATTGGTCGGCCGACTCCCGGTGGTCAGCCATCTTCGACAGCTGGACGAAGAAGGTTTGGTTCGAGTCCTGAAAGAACCAAAGAACGCTTTGACGAAGCAGTTCCAAGCGCTATTCCAAATGGAAAACTGCGAACTGGACTTCACCGACGAAGCATTGCACCAGATTGCCCGTCGTGCCCTCGACAAAGGCGTCGGAGACCGAGGACTGCGCGGCATTCTGGAGGAGGTGATGTTGGACATCATGTACGAGTTGCCCGACCAAGAGGACGGCAAGGTGTACACGATCGACGAGGACGTCGTCGCGGGCAGGCAAAAGCTATTCCAGATGCCTGCCACCAAGAGCGCCTAACCCGCGACCGCCAACACGCCAAGCCAAAACGCCGATGGTCCCCCCGCCATCGGCGTTTTTCGTTGAGATCGACCGGACACCTGATCCAAAACGCTGTCCGGTCCAGTGTAGTTTTCACCAACTCCTGCGGCGGGGACGAAGTAACGGGGCTTGAGAGACACTTACGTGCGAGGTTCACCCTCTCGAATGGAGGGTCGTGTTTCGATTACGCGAAAGTGATCGACATCCATTCAACCAAACGACACCCGAGCCCGATCAAAGCGGGTCTTTGCGTGTCAGCGTGTACGTAAACGCCCCAAGCAATTCACCGCGTTCCGCGTCATGGCATTTCACACATGTCTTCGAACAACGGATAGCGCCGAGCATGCGAATCTCGTTGAGCGTGGCTTCAGTTTCAAGGTGACCGCCGGCGTACAGTTGTTCCAGACTCCGCGACTCAAAATCGTCCAGCGGGACCGTTTGTGACGCATCCAGCTCAGACATGTCGGGAAGATGGTTCGAGTCGTAGACCCGAGGTTTAGCGTGCATGAGCAGGCTCACTAACCGCAAATCCGTCAGAAGCCAAATCGCATCGCGCGGTGCCTCCGTGGCCGGATCACTCATGTCGATCGCCGCGCGTTCTTCGCGGCTGAGACGTTTGGCGACGAACTGAACGCTCCAGCGATTGTCTGCCATGTCGATGATCGGTCGAGTTTGAATCCGATGTCCGACGAATCCTGCCACGGCCTTGGGCGATCTGACGTAACCGACTAAAGACTGGTGCAGAAAAGAATCATGCGAAGACTGGTGGATGTACCGCAAGCGACCCTCGTCAGGCATCAACAACGGGTTGTGGGTCTCCGCCCACTTTCGATAGGCGGCGTAGGCCCGATGGTACGCAGACTCGCTTTCGCCCGCACGCGACAGCATCTCATTGATTCGCGGTGACTCGCTTGGCAACTCAATGGTCTTGGGGGATCGTTGTGATTCCGATGACTGAATCGCTCGATCAAACTCGATCCCACGAGTGTCTGGCAAAGCCAAATGGATCGCGCTCGGAGGCGGCGTGCGTCCGAAACCATTGCCATCACGCGCGACAAACTCTCGCACCTGCTCTTCGTGCAGAAGCTGCAAAGAGTCCGATCGGACATCGTCTCCCCACGTGCGAGCAGCCCGGCCGTTCAACGCCTCATAGGCTTCCAAGTCCTCATCAGCCTCGGCACCCACAACGGTCCTGCGTCGTTTCGATTTTGGGTGTCGCTTGGGGATGCGATCTTCAATCGACTCGAGTGGATATTGCTGACGCAAATGTGCGACCAAACGATTCGCGTCGTTGTCTGACAAAGACGCGCCTCGCCCCTCGCGAATCTCCTTGAAGAGTTCAGTGACTTTCGCCTCGGGCAGCGAATCCAGGTACGCCGGGTCCGATGCCAGTTCCGCCTCACCACTCGCCACCTCAAACGGAGTCTCGATCTCCGCAGACGTCGTCAACGACGAACGCATCATCCCAGCGCCGGCCAAAACGACCAGCAATGCGGCGACGATCAACTCCCAACAGTCTCGGATTCGTTCCCACACGGCACCCAACCTCCGCAACCAATTGAAGCCTTCACGACCTCTCATCTTAAAGGTCAGAAGAATGGACTGCACGCACAATCCTCGGTGCGTTACTCCGGGCTCGAATAGATCACCCGCCAAACAGGCACCAGTCGCCGTCGATCCGGATCAATAGGGAAGCGTGGTCAAGAAGCGGCTCCCGACAGCCGCGTAGTCGCGTCCATCAATATCGCCGTCGCCTTCGATGTCCAACTCGGGATCGTAGTTCGGATCACCCGTCGTGCTCAGGAACGCGAGAGCAAAACGGCCAAAATCCATTCCGTCGAAGTCACGATCCGCATCGGTGTCACCGAACAAACGGAAGAACAAATCGGTTTCGTCATCCCCGAGTCGAGCGTCGCCGTTCATTCCCGCGCCGCCAACCGATGATTGCACACGCGTGCCAAACACGGTCAATTCATCGAACCACGAACGGCCGAGAACTCACT
>JBCBLJ010000880.1:0-3353 GCA_038520195.1 Planctomycetota bacterium | reverse complement strand
CGAGAACGAAAGGCTCCTGCAGAGGGCCCGGGAAATGTGCACCGCCGCGATCGCCGAGGATCCTTCAGCGCCGATGTCGTATCTGTACGACGGATTGATTTCGTCGCTGCGTCTGAGTCGCATTCGCGACCATGTGGAGGATGCGAACGAGCGTGTCCGACTCGTCGAAAGAGCAAAGAGCCGCGGGGCGGAGGCGTACAGGAACGCCGCGAGGGTTGCAACGACACCGGAACAGCGAGTCTACGCGCTCAATGGGATTGCGTACCTGTTGGTGAAAACCAGCAACATCTATGTCGATGCCGCCGCCGACCCAAAGTGTGCCGATGAAAAGGAAGACTACCAGCGAGAGGCCGTGGACTTGCTTGCTTCGGCACGACAGGAAATCCATCGTGCCGAAGCGTCCGCGGGCGCAATTGATCCGATCGTCCTGACGACCCAAGCCGACATCGAAATCCTCGGTTTGCAATTCCAGGACCCCGAGGACCCGCAAGAGAAGTATCGGCAAATACTCGAACTCCTGGGAAACGCCGTGGAATATGGATACACCGGCTATTCAGGATCACGGGAGTCGTTCTTCGAGAAGCGTCCCCACTTCAGATACCTCGCCAAACTGAATCCAGACTACGAGGAGGACGTGTGTCGCGTTGTGCAGATACGCTAACTCACCAAGCAATCCTCGGCCCGCAATCCTTTTACCTCGCCGTCCAGCCGCCGTCGACGGTTAACGCGCTACCGGTGACGTAGCTGGCGGCGTCACTGGCAAGGAAAATGGCGGCACCCTGGATCTCTTCCATTTTGCCCCAACGACCGAGTGCGGTGGCGCCGACGATAAACTCCTTTGCCTCCTCGGTCTCGGCGATCGGTTCGTTCATTGGCGTCAGGAATGGCCCGGGACAGATCGCGTTCACGGTGATCTTGTCCTTTGCCAACTCCAACGCGAGGGCTCGCGTCATTTGCACCGCCGCTCCTTTACTGGTTGCATAGGGCGTTCGGTTCGCGAGTCCGACCAGACCCAGCGTACTTGCCAAGTTCAGGATTCGCCCGGCATTCGATTTGCGAAGCGCCGCGACGGCATGCTTGCTACACAACCACATTCCATCGACGTTCACGTTTTGAACTTGCCGAAACTGCTCGAACGTTAGTTCGTCGATGGGTCCTCGAACATTGACGCCCGCGTTGTTGACGAGAATATCGATCCCACCTAAAACGCTTAAACATTCGGCGACCATCGCAACGACCGCCGATTCGTCGGTGACGTCTGCCGCGTGACCCAGCGACCGCACGCCATATTCCTGCTGAATCTGCTCCGCCGCCGTTG
The DNA here is from genome assembly GCA_038520195.1 of Planctomycetota bacterium. Lineage (GTDB taxonomy): Bacteria > Planctomycetota > Planctomycetia > Pirellulales > Pirellulaceae > Stieleria. The sequence continues at coordinate 2,035 of JBCBLJ010000880.1, read as the reverse complement.
TGATCTCTTGTTCGCTGCGACTAACCAAGAACACGTTCGCGCCGGCGGAAGCAAACCCGGCGGCGATCGCGGCGCCCAATCCTTTCGAACCGCCGGTGACCAATGCGACCCGACCCGATAAATCAAACTGCGCGATGCCTGGCCAACGTATCACTTCGGTTCACCGTTTCAATTTGGCTGTGTGTCGAGCGGCGGTTTTTTACCCAAGACCGTCAGAGTGCCTGATAGCCCGGAGCCGATACCGCGAGGGTTCTCCACCGTGGCCCAAAGTCTGACCTGTCCCGTCACCGGTTGCAATTCCGGCGAAACGAAGCTGACTTTTCCTTTGAGCACCGACTCGTCTTTCGCACCTTTGACTCGAAAGCTCACCGGTCGCCCGATCAACTCCCGACCGTGCTCTCTGCCGTCAACGAAGCACTCCACTCGCAGCGGGTCGAGTGAGATGACACGGACCATCGGCTTGCCCGCTTCGACCCATTCGCCGACGGCGACATCCACTTCGGTCACCATCCCGGCGACCGGTGCGGTGATTTGATGGCGGCTTAGATTGGTTTGTGCGATGGCGACCGCCGCGGCCTTCTCGTTTGACGTCGCACGCGCGATCAACAATTCCTGCTGAGCCTGTTCGATGGCGAGCGCGGCTTGATCGACTTGCAGCGCGATCTCTTCGAGTTCCATTTGGCTTACGGCGCCGGAGTACGTCTCGTTTGCGATTTCGCTCTGCCGCATCTCGTTTTCACGGACTTGGAGTGTGCGCCGGGCGTAGCGAAGGTTGACATCGTTTTCGCTCCGCAACGTGGCCGCCTCGAGCGCAGCTTTCGCCGCGCCAAGCTCATCCTGGGCAAGGTCACGGTTGAGCCGCACCAGCGGTGCATCGATGGCAACGCGATCGCCTTCGCGGATATCCACACGTTCGATGATTCCGGCGACCGGCGCGGCGATCTTGGTATTCTGAATCAGCGAGGTTTGAGCGTTTTCGATCACCAAGACAGCGTCGGTCGCTTCGTCAACCACTTCTTGCGCCAAAGTGTGGCTCGGCGTCATGATGCAAAGTGCTGCCCCGAGCGTCATTAACCTTGCAGCGATCATCGGGCGGTCCCGTTTTCGAGGAATTCGATTTGGTGCCAAGAGCGTTGGCCCTCAATCCATGCGTTACAAGACCCCAGTGAAATTCAAAAGCCGGAGGACGCAAGGAGCTAGCGGGTCAGGCTCCCTCGCGTCTAGCCGGGGCGTCGGTTTGTAACGATTAGCCGACCGTTCGATGGGGCGGCGCGGCTAACGGGTCAGGAATGGCTCCTGGGAATCTTTGGCAGGCAAATCGGGATGCCAGACCGGTGCGGCGGTTTCGAGGATCAATTCTTGACGGCGGGCAGCATCCTTGATCCCCGCCGAACGCAGCGCGGACTCGAGGGCGAGCCGAGGCCCCGACTGGATCGGCATCGGTAGCGCGTCGATTTCCGACTCCCAGCGCTGCCATTCGGAGCGCAACTCAACCGGCGTTATGATCCGCCAGCGAAGTTGCTGGGCGAGTTCCGAAATGACCGGGGCGTCCAGTTTCGCCAGACGATTGATCGCCGACTCGGCGGCTTCGCCGTAGCGCGGCGATCGAATCAACCAGCTTGCCGCAACGAGCTTGACAGCAAGTGAATCCGATTTCGCGCGCTCGGCGGCGACGTTTTGGATGGATTGACTGCTGACCGAACCGATCCAGTTGATCGGTAATAGGCCCCAGACCAAAGTCGGTAACGGCCGCCGATCCAACTGCTCGACGAGTTCGAGCGAGACCTCGCCGCGTCCGCCACGCCACGCGGCCTGCGCGGCCAGCATCGAGAGCCGCTGCTGTTGCCACACGGGCGGGCGCGGTGTCGCGTCTTTGTCAGTGATCACGCCGATCAAACTCGTCAGCGCGTCGGCGTATTGGCCCTCGTCAAACAGCTTCAACGCATCGGCTTGCGGCGCCGGTCGTTCCGCCCATTCAATACCCAGAACGCGTTCGCCCGGAAACCGAGTCGGCTCCACATCGCCGACCAGAATG